>NZ_JBHSOU010000016.1:102712-201621 GCF_042656385.1 Pseudomonas sp. GCM10022186 | reverse complement strand
TGGTGGAGCTAGACGGGATCGAACCGTCGACCTCTTGCATGCCATGCAAGCGCTCTCCCAGCTGAGCTATAGCCCCGTCGCGAGGACGGGGCGCATATTAGGGGCGCCCCCTCCCGCTGTCAACAATATTTTTACAACAACACGAACTTTTTTATCTGGAAGAACAAACACTTACCCGACTGGCGCGAGCCCTTCCCCGCGCCAGCCACAAGGCCATCAAGCGATGGCGGCGAGCAGCTTCTCCCATTCCTTGGTTTCCTTCTTCGACACGCCACCGAGCAACTCGATGGCCTGGCGCAGACGGAAGCGACTGAGGTCGGCCCCAAGGATTTCCATGGCATCCAGCACGGAAACCGAGCTGGCCTGACCGGTGATGGCCGGGAACATCAGCGGCATCACGTCGCGCAGCTTGAGCTCCAGGGACTCGGCCACGGCCTGGATACAGCCGGTGATGCGGTCTTTCTCCCACTGGCGCAGGGACTCCAGCTTCCACAGCACCAGCTGCATGACCTGGCGCACCTGGTCCTGGTTCAGCTTCTTGTGCTCGAACAGCCGGGCATCCAACGGCACGCTACCGGAGAAGAAGAAGCCGGCCAGCGGCGCGATCTGGCTGAAGGTCTCCACCCTGCCCTGCACGTGCGGCGCGATGCGCAGCAGGTACTCCGGATTGAGTGCCCACTTCTGCACCTCTGCGGCGAAGCGCTCCACCGGCAGCTCGCGGATCCACTGGCCGTTCAGCCAGGAGAGCTTCTCGAGGTCGAAGATCGGACCGCCCAGGGAAATACGGGACAGGTCGAAGTGCTCGACCATCTCCGCCAGGGAGAACTTCTCGCGCTCGTCCGGCATGGACCAGCCCATGCGCCCCAGGTAGTTGAGCATCGCCTCGGGCAGGAACCCCATGCGTTCGTAGAAGGTGATGGAGGTGGGATTCTTGCGCTTGGACAGCTTGCTCTTGTCCGGATTGCGCAGCAGCGGCATGTAGCAGAGCTTGGGCTGCTCCCAGCCGAAGTATTCGTAGAGCTTGATCAGCTTGGGCGCCGAGGGCAGCCACTCTTCGCCGCGCAGCACATGGGTGATGCCCATCAGGTGGTCATCCACCACGTTGGCAAGGAAATAGGTGGGCAGGCCGTCGGTCTTCATCAGCACCTGCATGTCCATGCGGTCCCATGGGATCTCGACATCGCCACGGAGCATATCCGGCACCACGCAGACGCCTTCGCTGGGCACCTTCATGCGCACCACGTGGGGCTCGCCAGCGGCGATGCGCTGATCGGCCTCGTCCTTGGCGAGGTGCATGCAATGACCGTCGTAGCGCGGAGTTTCCTTGCGCTCGGTCTGTTCGGCACGCAGCTTGTCCAGGCGCTCGGCGGTACAGAAGCAGGGGAAGGCGTGCCCCTTGTCCACCAGCTCCTGGGAGTACTTCTTGTAGATCTCGCCGCGTTCACTTTGGCGATACGGGCCGTGAGGGCCGCCGACATCCGGACCTTCATCCCACTCGATGCCGAGCCAGCGCAGGGCATCGAAGATCTGCTGCTCGGACTCGCGAGTGGAGCGCAGCTGATCGGTGTCTTCGATGCGCAGGATGAACTGACCGCCGTGCTGGCGCGCGAAACACAGGTTGAACAGGGCGATGTAGGCGGTGCCCACGTGCGGGTCGCCAGTGGGCGACGGCGCGATACGGGTACGGACGGTGGTCATGAGTTGCTCTCGAAACAGAGGGACGATCAAAGGCGCGATCTTATCAGGCTGGCCGCCGCGGGCTCCAGCAAGTGTCCTTCCTGCACCGGCAGGCTGCGCATCAGGAAGTCGAGGAATGCCTTGACCTTCATCGCCTGGAAGCGCCGGGACGGGTAGACCGCATAGATTTCGCCACTGGGCAGCCGGGCCTCCGGCAACAGCTCGATCAGCTCGCCACGTTGCACGGCCGGCTCGGTGAACATCAGTGGCAGCGCGGCGATGCCAGCTCCGGCCAGCACAGCCTCGCGGGCGAAGGTGATGTTGTTGCAATAGAGGACGCGCTGGCAGGGCACGCTTTCGCCCTGCAGCATCCAGTAGCGCTGGGAATCCTGGGGCAGCAGCACGGCGCGGTGGCCGGCCAGCGCCTCCACCGTGCGCGGCGTGCCATGGGCCGCCAGGTAGGCGGGGCTGGCGCAGAGCCGGCGGCCGCTCTCGAACAGTTTGCGCGCGATCAGCGTGGAGTCCTGGGGCTGGCCGATCATGATGGCGATGTCCACGCCCTCCTCCAGCGGATCGACATTGCGCGAGGTGATTTCCACCTCCGCGGTGATCTGCGGGTACTGGCGCATGAAATTGCCCAGCACCTTGCCCAGGAACAGCTGGCCGAACTCGATGGGCGCGGTGATCCGCAACAGTCCCGATGGCTCCTGCTGCAGTTGCATCACCGCCTGCTCGGCCTCGGCGAAGTCCAGCATGATCTGCCGGCAGCGCTCGTAGTAGGCCAGCCCCACTTCGGTCAGGCGAAGCTTGCGTGTGGTGCGATTGAGCAAGCGCACCCCCAGGCGTTCTTCCAGCAGGGCGATGCGTCGGCTGACGGTGGACTTCTGCATGCCCAGGCTCTGGGCCGCCTGGGTAAAGCTGTGGCATTCGACCACGCGAGTGAAGATCAGCGCATCATCCAGCCCCATTATTGTTCCCTATAAGCAACAAAGTTTCTGAATTGTAGCGGCTATTTGCGAGCACGGAACACTGCTAGATTCGCAACATTCTGCAAAGACTTCGAGCCACGTTTTGCCATGCCTGCCAAACTGCAACGCCGCCTGTTCACCTTCATCGCCCTGGTGGCACTGGCCATCGCCGCGCTCTTCGCCCACTGGCTGCTGGTCGGTCGCTTTGTCGAAAGCACCGACAACGCCTATGTGCAGGGCGAGATCACCCGCATCTCCAGCCAGCTTGGCGCGCGCATCGAAGAGGTGCTGGTCAGCGACAACCAGCAGGTGAGCAAAGGGGACCTGCTGGTGCGCCTGGAGGCGGACGACTTCAAGCTGGCCCTGGAACGCGCCCGCGCCCAACTCGCCACCCGCGAGGCCGAACTGGCCCAGGCGCAGACCAAGCTCGCCCAGCAGTCCAGCCTGATCGCCGCCAGCCAGGCCGATGTGGCTGCCAGCCAGGCCACCCTGGGCCGCGCCCAGATCGACCTGTCGCGTGCCCAGACCCTGCGCAAGCCTGGCTTCATCTCCGAAGAACGGGTCACTACCCTCTCCGCCGACTCCCGCGTCGCCCGCTCCCAGGTGGCCAAGGCCGAGGCCGATCTCAAGGCCCAGCGCCAGCAGGTGGACGCCCTGAACGCCGAGATCAAGCGCCTGGATGCCCAGATCGCCAATGCCCGCGCCGAAGTCGCCCAGGCGGAGCTGAACCTCGGTCGCACCGAGATCCGCTCTCCCGTGGATGGCCGTGTCGGCCAGCGCGCCGCACGCAACGGCCAGTATGTACAGGTCGGCGCCCACCTGCTGTCCCTGGTGCCGGATGCGGACATCTGGGTCCAGGCCAACTTCAAGGAGACCCAGATCGAGCGCATGCAGCCCGGCCAGAAGGCCGAACTGGTGTTCGACAGCTTCCCCGACACCCCGATCGAAGGCCGCGTGGACAGCCTGTTCGCGGCGTCCGGCGCACAGTTCAGCCTGCTGCCCCCGGACAACGCCACCGGCAACTTCACCAAGGTGGTGCAGCGCATTCCGGTGAAGTTGACCCTCGCCGCCGATCACCCACTCAAGGGGCGGATTCGCCCGGGCATGTCCGTACTGGTCAAGGTGAGCCTGAAGGCCGAAAGCCATGGCGGCTGATGCCCTGATCCGTCCCAGCGGCGAGCCGACGCGCCGCGACTGGATCGCGGTGATGAGCGCCATGCTCGGCGCCTTCATGGCGGTACTTGATATCCAGATCACCAATTCCTCGCTCAAGGACATCCAGGGTGCCCTTTCCGCGACCCTGGAAGAAGGCTCGTGGATCTCCACCTCCTATCTGGTGGCGGAAATCATCATGATTCCCCTCACCGCCTGGCTGGTGCAGCTGCTTTCGGCCCGACGCCTGGCGGTCTGGGTATCGATCGGCTTCCTCATCTCCTCGCTGCTCTGCTCCCTGGCCTGGAGCCTGGAAAGCATGATCCTGTTCCGCGCCATGCAGGGTTTCACCGGCGGCGCACTGATTCCCCTGGCCTTCACCCTCACCCTGATCAAGCTGCCGGAACACCACCGCGCCAAGGGCATGGCGCTGTTCGCCATCACCGCCACCTTCGCTCCTTCCATCGGTCCCACCCTGGGTGGCTGGCTGACGGAAAACTTCGGCTGGGAGTACATCTTCTACATCAATGTGCCGCCGGGCCTGCTGATGATCGCCGGGCTGCTCTACGGCCTGGAAAAGAAAACGCCGCACTGGGATCTGCTCAAGCGCACCGATTACGCCGGCATCGTCACCCTGGGAGTGGGGCTCGGCTGCCTGCAGGTGTTCCTCGAGGAAGGTCATCGCAAGGACTGGCTGGAGTCGGAGCTGATCGTCGGACTCGGCAGCGTTGCACTGATCAGCCTCGTCCTCTTCGTCATCCTCCAGGTATCCCGACCCGATCCGCTGATCAACCTGGGCATCCTGAAGAACCGCAACTTCGGACTGTCGAGCATTTCCAGCGTCGGCCTGGGCATGGGCCTGTACGGCTCCATCTATGTGCTGCCGCTCTACCTCGCACAGATCCAGGGCTACAACGCGCTACAGATCGGCGAAGTGATCATGTGGATGGGCATTCCCCAACTGTTTCTGATTCCGCTGGTGCCGAAGCTGATGAAGGTGATCCCACCCAAGCTCCTCTGCGCGCTGGGTTTTGGCCTGTTCGGCTACGCCAGCTTCGCCTCCGGGGTGCTCAACCCGGACTTCGCCGGCCCGCAGTTCAACCAGATCCAGATCATCCGCGCCCTGGGCCAGCCCCTGGTGATGGTGACCGTGTCGCTGATCGCCACCGCCTACATCCAGCCCCAGGATGCAGGTTCGGCCTCCAGCCTGTTCAATATCCTGCGCAACCTGGGTGGCGCCATCGGCATCGCCCTGCTCGCCACTTTGCTGGATGCACGCGCCAAGGTCTATTTCGACTATCTGCGCGAATCCCTGGTACCAAGCAATCCGCAAATCGCCGAGCGCCTCGCCCTGCTGACCGAGAAGCTCGGCAGCGAGCAAGCGGCCCTTGGCAAACTCAGTGAAATCGCCCATCAACAAGCCAGCATCATGGCCTACAACGACGCCTTCCACTTCATCGGCATCGCCCTCGGCGTCAGCATGCTCGCCGTGCTGCTCACGCGCCCCCTGCCCTCCGGCGCTACCGGAAACGCAGGCGCCGCCGCCCACTGATCTCGAACTGGGCGTCGCGCCGATCAGCTTTGGCCACCGCTGAGGGTAATGAAGGGCGCCGATCGGCGCCCAATTTCAGAGCTGCAGCAAGCGTTCCCGCAACTTCTGGATCTCGTCGCGCAGTTGCGCCGCGGCTTCGAACTCCAGGTCCCGGGCCAACTGGAACATCTTTTCTTCCATCTGGCGAATACGCTTGGTGATCTCGCTGGGCGACCGCAGCTCGGCCTCGTAGCGGGCGCTCTCCTCCGCCGCCTTGGCCATGGCCTTGCGCTTGTTGCTGCGCGAGCCGGGCACGGTGGCGCCTTCGAGGATGTCCTGGATGTCCTTCTTGACCCCCTTGGGCACTATGCCGTGGGCTTCGTTGAAGGCCATCTGCTTGGCACGGCGCCGCTCGGTCTCGCCAAGGGCCCGCTGCATGGAGCCGGTGACGTTGTCTGCATAGAGGATCGCCTTGCCGTTGAGGTTGCGCGCGGCGCGGCCAATGGTCTGGATCAGCGAGCGCTCGGAGCGCAGGAAGCCCTCCTTGTCCGCATCGAGGATGGCCACAAGGGAAACTTCCGGCATGTCCAGGCCTTCGCGCAGCAGGTTGATGCCCACCAGCACGTCGAACGCACCGGTGCGCAGGTCGCGGATGATCTCCACGCGCTCGACGGTGTCGATGTCCGAGTGCAGGTAACGCACCTTGACGTCGTGGTCGGCCAGGTAGTCGGTGAGGTCCTCGGCCATGCGCTTGGTCAGGGTGGTGACCAGCACCCGCTCCTCGACGGCGACGCGCTTGCGGATTTCCGAGAGCAGATCGTCCACCTGGGTGGTGGCCGGACGCACTTCCACTTCCGGGTCAACCAGTCCGGTGGGCCGCACCACCTGTTCGATCACCCGCCCAGCATGCTCGCCCTCGTACGGCCCGGGAGTGGCCGACACGAAAATGGTCTGCGGGCTGATGGCCTCCCACTCGTCGAAGCGCAAGGGACGGTTGTCCAGCGCCGAGGGCAGGCGGAAGCCGTACTCCACCAGGGTTTCCTTGCGTGAACGGTCGCCCTTGAACATGGCGCCGACCTGGGGAACCGTGACGTGGGATTCGTCGATTACCAGCAGCGAGTTGGCCGGCAGATAGTCATAGAGCGTCGGCGGCGCCTCGCCCGCGGCGCGGCCGGAGAGGTAGCGGGAGTAGTTCTCGATACCGTTGCAGTAGCCCAGTTCGAGGATCATCTCCAGGTCGAAGCGGGTGCGTTGTTCCAGCCGCTGGGCTTCTACCAGTTTGTTGGCTGTGCGCAACTGTTCCAGACGCTCCTTCAATTCCTCCTTGATCTGGTCCACCGCCTCCAGCAGCACCTCGCGGGGCGTCACATAGTGGCTCTTTGGATAGAAGGTGAAGCGCGGCAGCTTGCGGATGACCTCCCCAGTGAGCGGGTCGAAGGCCGCCAGGCTTTCCACTTCGTCGTCGAACAGCTCGACACGAATGGCTTCCAGGTCAGATTCCGCCGGGAAGATATCGATGACATCGCCGCGAACCCGGAAGGTGGCGCGCGCGAAATCCATGTCGTTGCGGGTGTACTGCAGCTCCGCCAAGCGTCGCAGCAGGCTGCGCTGGTCGAGACGGTCGCCGCGGTCGATGTGCAACACCATTTTCAGGTAGGACGCCGGGTCGCCCAGGCCATAGATGGACGATACGGTGGCGACAATGATGGCATCCGGCCGCTCCAGCAGGGCCTTGGTTGCCGACAGCCGCATCTGCTCGATGTGGTCGTTGATCGAGGCATCCTTCTCGATATAGGTATCGGAGGACGGTACATAGGCTTCCGGCTGGTAGTAGTCGTAGTACGACACGAAGTACTCGACCGAATTGTTCGGAAAGAAGGATCGGAACTCGCCGTAAAGCTGGGCCGCCAGGGTCTTGTTCGGTGCCAGCACGAGCGTAGGACGCTGAACCTGGGAAATCACGTTGGCAATGCTGAAGGTCTTCCCCGACCCCGTCACACCCAGCAGGGTCTGGTGCGAAAGGCCGGCCTCCAGCCCTTCCACCATCTGGCGAATGGCCTCCGGCTGGTCGCCGGCGGGCTTGAAGCGGGTGACAAGCTGGAACTCCGACATGCTGACCTCGACTTTGGATGTGACACCTGCGCAGAACGGGCGTCATACCTGGCGGAAAGCTTGCGCGCGATGTCGCCGCAAGCTGTCTGGGCCGCTATAATACCGGCCCGATTGCGCAACCCCTAGCGCACATCGTTCGGGGTTGCATCCCATCCTCACCTTCCTCCTCCGAGCTGCCGCATCATGAGTCTGTTTTCTGCCGTCGAAATGGCTCCGCGCGACCCCATCCTGGGTCTCAACGAAGCGTTCAACGCCGACCCCCGTGCCACCAAGGTCAACCTGGGCGTGGGCGTCTACTACAACGAGGAGGGCCGCATCCCGCTCCTGCGTGCTGTAGCTGAAGCGGAAAAGGCCCGCATCGAAGCCCATGCTCCGCGCGGCTACCTGCCGATCGAAGGCATCGCTGCCTACGACCAGGCCGTGCAGAAGCTGCTGTTCGGCGCCGATTCCGAACTGCTGGCACAGGGCCGTGTGGTCACCACCCAGGCCGTAGGCGGTACCGGCGCGCTGAAGACCGGCGCCGACTTCCTCAAGCGCCTGCTGCCCAACGCTGTCGTTGCGATCAGCGATCCGAGCTGGGAAAACCATCGCGCGCTGTTCGAGTCCGCCGGCTTCCCGGTGCAGAACTACCGCTACTACGACGCGGCCACCAATGGCGTGAACCGCACCGGCCTGCTGGAAGACCTCAAGGCCCTGCCCGCTCGCTCCATCGTGGTCCTCCACGCCTGCTGTCACAACCCCACCGGCGTGGATCTCGGTCTGGATGACTGGAAAGCCGTCCTGGAAGTCCTGCGCGAGCGCGAGCACGTACCTTTCCTCGACATCGCCTACCAGGGCTTCGGCGAAGGCATCGACCAGGATGCCTTCGCGGTACGCCTGTTCGCCGAATCGGGCCTGCAATTCTTCGTGTCCAGCTCCTTCTCCAAGTCCTTCTCCCTCTACGGCGAGCGCGTTGGCGCCCTGTCCGTGGTGACCGGCTCGAAAGAAGAAGCCGGCCGCGTGCTGTCCCAGGTCAAGCGCGTGATCCGTACCAACTACTCCAACCCGCCGACCCATGGCGCCACCGTGGTCGCTTCGGTGCTCAACAGCCCCGAACTGCGCGCCATGTGGGAAGAGGAGCTGGGCGAAATGCGCACCCGCATCCACGCCATGCGCCTGGCCATGGTCGAGCGACTCGCCGGCGCCAAGCGTGACTTCAGTTTCGTGGCTCGCCAGCGCGGCATGTTCTCCTACTCCGGCCTGACGGCCGAGCAAGTGGAGCGCCTGAAGAACGAGTTCGGTATCTACGCCGTCAGCACTGGCCGTATCTGCGTAGCCGCGCTGAACAACAGCAACCTGGAAACCATTACCCGCGCCATCGCCCAGGTCCTCTGAAAAGAATTTGGAGAAGCTCAAGCAGATGCTTGACTTCTCCTTTCTAATCAGTAAGATACGCGCATCCGATCCGCGATAGCTCAGTCGGTAGAGCAAATGACTGTTAATCATTGGGTCCCTGGTTCGAGTCCAGGTCGCGGAGCCAATTCGAAAGCCCTCGGCACATGCCGGGGGCTTTTTCTTTGTGCTCAAGACTCTCACCAGGGACTTCGTCCCAGGTTATTCGGGCCTGCGGCCCTCACCCCTTCGGGGCCGCGCTGAAGCGCGTTCGGCTGGCGCCGTCGAGTCCAGGTCGCGGGGCCAGATTGAATGACATCCAGTTCATCCCGCGGGCCTGTTCGTCATGCGGCACCAGAACTGCCGACGGATACGGCCCCTGCCGCAGGAGCGCTGCATCAACACTCCCGCAGGCATTAAAAAGCCGGCCATCGCGGCCGGCTCTTCAACGCTTTGCTGCATTACTCCACGCTGAGTTTCTCGCGATTCTTCTCGAGGGTCTTGGCACCAATGCCCTTGACCTCGAGAAGCTCATCCACCGAGGAGAACGGACCATTCTCCTCCCGGTACTGGATGATTGCCTTGGCCTTGGTTTCGCCAATACCAATCATCTGGCCCTGCAGGGTAGCCGCATCAGCCGAGTTGATATTGATCTTGCCGGTCTGCTGCTCAGCACTGGCGACAGCGGCCGCAGCCTCCTTCGGCGCGGCAACCGCGACCTGGCCAAATCCAAGGAAGAGCGTACAGAGAGCAAGAAACAGCGAGGCAACACGAACGCGCAACATCATGAACACTCCTTGTCATCAGTAAGGGAAAGGGCGGTACATCCTCAACCGCCCTCACACAAACTAATGCCTGGAGCTGGAAGGCTCAATGCGGCGCTGTTGATGGATCCAGTCAACAATTTCCTCTTCTGGGGTGTATCCGTTGACGGTTTCGCGTAGGAGTTGGCGCACACGCACATAGTCATCACTCTCGACCGCAGCGAAGAGCTCGGCCAGCATGCGCTTGAACACATCCCAGGGCAGATGCTCTTCGTTGGCCCGCATGATCATGGGATGCTCGGTGGGATTCACATTGTCACCGATCAGCAGCTCTTCATAGAGCTTCTCGCCCGGTCGCAGGCCAGTGAACTCAATGGCGATGTCACCACTGGGATTCTTCTCCGAGCGAACGGTCAGACCGGACAGGTGAACCATCTTCTCCGCAAGCTCGGCAATCTTCACCGGCTGCCCCATATCCAGCACGAACACGTCCCCCCCCTGCCCCATCGAGCCCGCCTGGATAACCAACTGGGCGGCTTCAGGAATGGTCATGAAGTAACGTGTGATATTGGGATGGGTCACGGTAACCGGGCCGCCACGCTTGATCTGCTCGCGGAACAACGGAATAACCGAGCCGGAAGACCCCAGGACATTGCCGAAGCGGACCATGGTGAAACGAGTCTTGTTGACCCGGTGAACGGAAGCCTCTTCCCCCACCAAGACGGGTGCCGACTCCCGGCTCAAGGCCTGCAGGACCATTTCCGAGAGGCGCTTGGTACCTCCCATGACATTGGTGGGTCGAACGGCCTTGTCCGTCGAGATCAGCACGAAATTATCGACACCCGCCTTGATCGCCGCCTGCGCGGTGTAGAGCGTCCCCATCACATTGTTGAGTACGCCTTCGGCAATGTTGTGCTCGACGATAGGAACGTGCTTGTAAGCTGCCGCGTGATAAACGGTGTCCACGCGCCAGGTCCGCATCACATCGTGCAGTCGAACCAGATTGCGCACCGACCCGAGAATGGGGACAAGGTGGATGTTATGCGACTCTCGAGAGATCCGGCGCTCGAGTTCGATCTGAATGTTGTACAGGTTGAACTCGCTGTGCTCGAAGAGGATCAAGGTCCGCGGACCGCAACTCAGGATCTGCCGACACAACTCCGAACCGATGGAACCACCGGCACCGGTCACCATGACCACCTGATCACGGATGCAGCGCTCGAAAAGCTCCTTGCGGGGAGGCACCGCGTCACGACCCAGCAGGTCGGCGATATCGACCTCCTGGATGTCATCCACCTTCACCCTGCCGCTGGCCAGGTCCATGAAGCCGGGGATACTGCGCACGTGAAGGGGATAGCGTTCCAGATCAGCCAGAATCTGCCTTCTGCGCTCTCTGGAAGCAGACGGAATAGCCAGTAGCACTTCCTGGGCTCCGGTCTGCTCGATCATCTGACCGATGTGCTTGGGCTTGTAGACCTGCAAGCCGGCTATGGTTCGAGTCGCGATGCTGCTGTCATCGTCGATGAAAGCCACAGGCCGCATAACCCGCCCCAGACGCAAAGCCGCGACCAGCTGGTTACCTGCCGCCCCGGCACCATAGACCGCAACCCGCGGAAGACCATCCTGCGCGGTCACGAACGGCATCTGGCGCGCCGCGGCAAACCAGTCTCCCAAGAAGTACTGACGCATGACCAGGCGCAATCCGCCGACCAACACCAGGCTCAACCACCAATAGTTGAATACAAGGGAACGGGGAATCATTTCGGGGGCGCCACGGTACCAATAGATCGCCAGCGCCAGGATCAAGGTCGACAGACTGACAGCCTTGACGATCGCAATAAGAGCATCGTTGCCGAAGTAGCGCATTACCGCCCGGTACATCCCGATGCGAATGAAAAGCGGTATCGAAACCACTGGCGCCAGGGCAAACAGCCAGGCATGCCCGCCAAAGGGATGTACGAGTTCATTTCCCCCCAAGCGCACGACAAAGGCAAGCCACAGTGCGACCCACACGAGCAGCACGTCGACAATCACCTGCAGCAAGCGCTTGTAACGCCTTGGCCAGCTCAGAAGCCATTTGCGCAGCGTATTCGTCATCCTTTCCTCACCTTGTCGCGCCCCGCAAAACATTCATTTCCCAAATTCACCTCCGAAATCGTCGCCTTCCAGAAGGCAAGCGAAACCGCAGCAATGCTAACACCCCACTGTCGCGGAATAACGACCACAAGGCGACAGTCAGAGTTTCCCGCGCCAGGTATCCCGGACTGGAACAGCCTACTCCTTATGACCCGCCCTGAATTTCACGGCAAGGATCAACAGCGGCAGGTAGGCGACAATCAAGCCAAGCGGCCCGCTCACAACACGGTTGCCAACCAACGCCGCAATCGGGAACAGCCAAAAAAGGTTTATTGCCGTGACTGCAAGGGTCACCGGCAGATGTCGGCCGTACTGTCGCGACGCGAACTGGTATGCATGGCTCCTATGGGCCTCATACACCTTGTCCCCCCGGAGCAAACGGCGGATCAGGGTCCAGGTCGCGTCCACTATGAACACCCCCAGCATAATTATCCAGCACCATAGAAGCTGGGGCGCTACCCAGCCCGCGTGGAGCGAAAGAATGCCGAGAGAAACCCCAAGGAATCCACTTCCTGCATCCCCCATGAATATCCGCGCTGGAGGAAAGTTCCAGTAGAGAAAGCCAGCAACTGCAACGGCCAGCAGTGCCGGCACGACAGCCAGAGAACCGTAGCCGAGATACCAATAAAGGAACGCCCCTCCAAGGCCTACAGAAATGGCCTCAACACTGGCGATACCGTCGATACCGTCCATGAAATTGTAAAGGTTCAAAAGCCAGACCAAATAAAGTGCGGCAAGCACGTGCCCCACCCAGCCGAGCTGAACATGAATGCCCAACAATTCTATCGACGGAAGTCCACCCAACCAGAACAAGGCCCAGATAGCTGCAACGAAATGGGCAAGTAGTCGCCATCGCGCGGCAATGTGGCCATGATCATCAAGAAACCCCACGACGGCAACCCAGAACCCCGCTCCAGATAGCGCCCATAGTAGCTGCCAGGGCAACATATCGAGCATCGCAAGCACAGGAAGCGCCACAAGGAATGCAACAACAATTGCCACGCCCCCCCCACGTGGAGTCGGTACCGAGTGTGAGCTTCTGGCGTTCGGAATATCCATCAGACTTCGATTAAGAGCGTATCGACGCAATGCTCCAGTCATAAGAAGCGATGCTACGACAACGGTTGCCAGCACCCACCAGATAATCATCTTTCTTGATGTTCCAGATAATAAGAAGCAGTTTTGCCAAGGGCCTTATCAACATTTGACACGGGCACCCAGCCAAGCAAGGTTCTTGCTTTGGTTATATCCACCTGCAGAGACCCACAAAGGCGCTGATACAACGCTTTCCTGCCCAACACTGCGGCCCCCATTTCCAAGACCCAGGCCGATACTGGTAACAGCCGAACTGGCTTGCCAAGTGCTCCGCCCAGTCGACGAAGCAAATCCCCAATGGAAAGATCCTCCCCATCAGCGATGAGAAAGGTCTGGTTCGCGGCAGCCGGGTGACTCATACAAGTAAGAATGAAATCAACCAGATTATCCAAGGCAACAAGACTGCGCTTGTTTTGCACCGCAGCGAAGGGCAAGGGAAGCCCTTTAGATACAAGTTTGATCAGTCGCGCGAAGTTTCCTGGCGCATTGGGCCCATATACGAGCGGAGGACGGATAATCACGACCTCCATGCCAGTCTTGACGGCCAACAACCGCAACCCCTGCTCAGCCTCTAGTTTGGAAACAGCGTAAGGCTCTACGGGATGGGGTGAATCGTCCTCGGTGAAGGGTCGCGAACTCTGATTGCCATTCACCCCGATCGAACTAATGAAAACGAATCGCTTGACCCCAGCGGCCGCCGCCTGTTTCGCCAGCGCCAATGTTCCATCGACATTCACACGACGAAACTCCGAAGTCGGATCTGCGACGGTCTCATTCAAAACATGGGCGCGGGCAGCAGCATGGACGACAACATCCCGCCCAACCAACGCGCTCTTCCAGTCCGCATCCGCCGCCAACTCGCCAACTTGAATACTGGTGACTCCGACAGGTATCCCTGTGAAAGGGCGCCGCAGCGCTACGAGCAGATCAAGGCCCGAAACCTCGGCAATCCTCTCCATCACTGCTCGCCCGACGAAACCCGTCGCACCGGTCAACAAAATACGCATCAAACTCACCTCGAAACGGCCAAATCCTGAACCAAGCAGAAACATTGATGCGCTCGATTATACCCAGCACACCTTCCCAGCCTGACGCAGCAAATGGTCAGCCAGCAACAAATCTCTTAACCGTCGCGCTCAACGTGTAGCCTCTTGAGGCCCCCCCAGCGGGGGGCATCGATAATCTAGCCGCCCCCTGGCACTGAAGGCTCGCCGAATAGCTGTAACATCCAAGCATACGCCTAGCGACCATTGACCACATTTATTCGGTTCTCGAGTATTTCCACAAGGCGCTGACATTGCCGCCCCATTTCGAAGTGCTCCTCGAAAAACTGCCGGCCCGACAGCCCCAACGCTTCACGCTCATCAGGCGACAATTGAAGCAACTGCTCTATACAGGAGACCAGACCGTCCACATCTTCAGCAGCACAGGTGAAACCAGCCCCAGCCTCTTGAATGACTCTCGCACCTTCACCATCCAAAGCAGCAATGATCGGCCGGCCAGAGGCAAGATAAGCCTGGACTTTGCTAGGGATCGTATAGGCAAAGATCTCTTCTCGCTTAAGTGTCACCAGAAGACCCGCGGCGCGATTGAATATTTGCGGCATTGTAGAAGCCGGATAGCGTCCGGCAAGAATCACGTTATCCAGACCTCTTGAAGCTTTCTGCTCTTCAAGCCAAGACAGCATGCTACCAGATCCGACCAGAACCAACTTGAGCCCAGATTTATGCCTCAGCTTTTCAGCAGCATGTACCAATGTCTCTACCGACTGAGCAGTACCCAGGTTACCAGCGAATACTATGCAGGTATTACGCTCCAACTCCGACAACAACTCGGCAGGAAGGGTTTTCTCAGTTTCCGGAACCAGTTCATTACGATATGAATTCGGATAATAGACTATTTTATCGGAACGAGAGTATCGAGCCACAGGTGCGTGAAAGGCTTTTGACTGAACCAATAAAGTATCGGAGCAGGCATATATAGCCCGCACCATCCAGCCCGCCACGCCCAAAAGAAAGCGATTGCGGACAAACCCTGTTGCACTAAGGCTTTCAGGCCAAAGATCCTGAATCCAGACTGCCAAATGACTCTTCATCCGCCACTTCAAATAAATGGCCGGAATAGCTGCAGTAATAGGGGACATGGCAAAAACGAATACCACGTCGAACGATCGCCCCTCTAGCGATTTTCTAAAGAAAAGAAGCCCGTTCAATACAAAAGAAAAATAGTTAAGAATCAGATTCTTCGCCCCTCCCTCCCCCCGTGGGCGCAAAGGCACCCTATACACGGGGACGGTCGAGTCGAAAAGCTCTTCAACACACCCGTCGGCCCTATAACCTGAATATACTTTTCCTTCAGGATAATTTGGCTTACCAGTGGCAACAACCACCTCGTGCCCCTGTTTGGAAAGCTCCCTCACAATGTCGTTGATAATGAAACTTTCTGGCCAAAAATACTGAGTAACCAACAAAATTTTCATTCAATCACCAACAGAAACATCGAACCTGAAGCCGTGAGACACCGTCCCATAAAGAATCCATTTCCTTTAATCATGTAGCGCAGGCTCACAACATAGCCCTCAGTAGGACGTCGAATCGACTACATACATGCGCCGTGCTACCCCGCCTCATGAAGCCTTTACCAAACTGGTATCACCGCCCATATGCGACAGTCTGACTGGCCGATAGATCCAGGCTTGGCAATCGTTTCGTGAGACTCGTTTCGCGAAATAGCAGGCGGTGACCCGAGGTGATGCCTAAGCATGAGCAGTGAACACTGGTCGGGTTCTGCTATCGCGGGGAGTTCCTGTCCTGACCACCAAGCACCGCGCAACAATCGAGTCTGGCGAGCACCACGCAGCCGACTACGCCGCTAGATACCCACCTTGGACCAGACCGTACGATTGATGTAGTCCGTATAGCTCAGAACCACTCGAACCACTTGCTTGGAAACAGGTCCTGCTTGGTAATCACGCACCACCGGAATTACCCGGCGCGAAGGCTCATGCTGGGTCGTGACGACTCGGACTGCGTCCATGACCCGCTCGGTTTTCAGACCGCTCATGATCAAAGTACCCTCATCCATCCCCTCCGGCCGCTCGTGAGCGTTGCGGATGGTGATGGCCGGCAGGTTCAGCAGCGAGGCTTCTTCGGTGATGGTGCCGCTGTCGGAGAGTACGCAGAACGCCGACATCTGCAGCTTGATGTAGTCCAGCAGGCCGAAGGGCTTCACGAACCGGATCAGCGGATGGTCGAGCGACTCCCCAAGGGCCTCCAGGCGCTTGCGGGTACGCGGATGGGTGGAGACGATGATCGGATACTTGTAGGTGTCGGCCAGCGCCCGCAGGGTTTCGAGCAGATCCCGCAGGTTTTGCGGAGTATCGACGTTCTCTTCGCGATGGGTGCTGACGATGAAGAACTTGCCTTCCTCAAGACGCTCCCTGGACAGCACATCCGATGCCTGGATCCGAGGCATGTAGTAATCCAGCACTTCTTCCATGTGCGAGCCGGTCTTGATGATCGTTTCCGGACGAATGCCTTCGGCGATCAGATAGCGGCGCGCATGCTCGGTCAGCACCATGTTGATATCGCTCAGATGGTCGAGGACCTTGCGGTTCAGCTCCTCAGGAACTCGCTGGTCGAAGCAGCGATTGCCCGCTTCCATATGGAACACGGGAATCTTGCGGCGCTTGGCGGCAATGACCGCCAGGCAGGTGTTGGTGTCGCCATAGAGCAGCAGCGCATCCGGCTTCTCCAGGTCCAGGACTTCGTCCGCCTTGGAGATCACCTCGGCAATCGTCTTGGCCGCAGTCTCTCCCGCAGCGCCGAGGAAGTGGTCCGGCTTGCGGATTTCCAGGTCGTCGAAGAAGACCTGATTGAGCTCGTAGTCGTAGTTCTGGCCGGAATGCACCAGGACGTGCTGCACCTGCTTGTCCAGCTCGGCGATGACACGGCTCATCTTGATCAGTTCCGGCCGGGTTCCGACCAGGGTCATCACCTTAAGCATCGAGCTCCTCCTGGATGTAGTCCAGCTTCAGCAACACTTCCTTGATTCCGGCCACGTCGAGTCGCTCGGTATTGTGCGAGGTGTAGTCATCCAGTTCGGAAATATGGGTTTCACCTTCGACGAAGTATTTCTTGTAGTTGAGGTCGCGATTGTCAGCTGGAATCCGGTAGTAACGCCCCATGTCCTCGGCCTTGGCCATCTCCTCGCGGGAAATGAGCGACTCATACAGCTTCTCGCCGTGGCGGGTGCCGATCACTTTCACGGGGTTGTCCCGCGCGAAAAGCTCCTTGAGAGCCTGGGCCAGGTCTTCCACCGTCGAGGCGGGCGCCTTCTGCACAAAGATATCGCCCTGCTTGGCGTGCTCGAATGCGTGCAGCACCAAGTCCACCGAATCTTCCAGGGACATCAGGAAACGAGTCATGTTCGGATCGGTCACGGTCAGGGGCTCACCGGATTTGAGCTGGTCGATGAACAGGGGGATCACCGATCCCCGCGAGGCCATGACGTTACCGTAGCGCGTGGCGCAAATGACCGGACCGCTTTCGGGAATGATCCGCGACTTCGCGACCATCAGTTTTTCCGCCATTGCCTTGGAGATGCCCATGGCGTTGATCGGGTAGACCGCCTTGTCGGTGCTGAGAACCACGACGCGCTTCACGCCATTGGCCACGGCAGCATTCAGGACATTCTCCGTGCCGATGACGTTGGTCTTGACTGCCTCCATCGGATAAAACTCGCAAGACGGCACCTGCTTCAACGCCGCGGCATGAAAGATGTAGTCCACGCCCACCATTGCGTTGGCTAGGCTATCGTAGTCACGAACATCGCCGATGAAGAACTTGACCTTGTCATTCGCCAGGGCGATGCGCATGTCTTCCTGTTTCTTCTCGTCGCGGCTGAATACCCGGATCTCCTTCACATTGGTATCCAGGAAACGCTTCAACACTGTATTACCGAAAGAACCGGTACCACCGGTAATCATCAGGACCCTGTCGTCAAACATAAGCAGCCACCAAAATTCAATATGAAATGATTCAACGCTGATCGCGCATCAGCGCGATGAGTTCCGGCCACTTCGGCGGTGTATAGCCAGCTTCCCTGCGGAATCGCGAAGAATCCAGCGAGCGGTCGATCTGCACCCGGTCGTCCTCCTCTATCTCGATCTGCTTCCCGTACACCTGGGCAACCAGTCCAAGCAGACTGTACTTGTCGATCGGATCGACCGATACGTGATAAAGCCCGCTCAAGCAGGGGGCGGGAATCACATGGTCACGAATCACACGGGCCAGTTCGACCGTGGGCAATCCGGAAAAGATGGCCTTGCGATAACCCTTGACCCGTCCTTCCTGGGAAAGGAACCAGTCGACCAGCGCGAAATTACTGCCCAACTCGTGGCCGATAATCGAAGTCCGCAGCGTGATGGCGTGCGGCAGGTCATGCAACTCGCCGATGTACTTCGACTTGCCGTAGAGGTCTTCGGCATCGGAAAGGTCGGACTCGAGGTACATTCCCTTGCGGCCGGAGAACACGCAGTCAGTGCTCACATGGATCAGGCGAGCCCCGAGCAACTCGCAGAGCCTGGCCAGCCGGTGCGGAAGCATGGCATTGATCGGCAGCGCCGCGAGCGGATCCCCGGCGTCAGCCAACTGCTTGATCAGGCCGACGCAGTTGACCACCACATCGGGCCGCACACGCGCCAGCGCGCCTGCAAGTGCATCCTGATCGAGGACGTCCACTCCGGTCAGCAGCCGCTGCCGTTGAGCCTCATTGAAATGGCGCAGCGCCGCAGTGCTGCGCAGGGTTCCCCAGACGTCGATATCGGTACCTTCACCAAGCACCTTGAATACGTCATGCCCCAGCATGCCGGTGACACCCAATACCAGCACTTTCATTTATCAAACGCCCCCTTTTTCGGTAGCACGCGACTCGAGGATCTCCACTCGCCGCTTCACCTGGCGATCCATGTCGAAAAATTCATTGAAGTAAGCCTGTCCTGGCACGCCTGCAGATTCCCGCTCCACCGGAGCGATGCGCTTGAGCGCCAGGCTACCGCCTGCCAGGGGTCGCGGGACTTCTGGCTCGCAGATCCTGCCCGCTCCCACTACTTCGACCACGCGAGCGTCCTCGTCGTAACGCGAGGCGACCACGGGCCGACTAGCGGCAATACAGACCTGTCCGTTGCTTGAAATGGTGTATGCGAAAATCTCTTCGCCCCTAAACGAAACCAGCAGCACAGAAGACCATTGGATCATTCGATGGCCTGGGCTGTTCCGGTGTTGCCCGCGAAAACCACACTGAAGTCCTGCTCCGCCCCCCGGCAAGCTCGTCGGGCACCACAGCTGCAGCCCTGGCCACAACGGAGCCCGGATAGTACACCAGCTTTTCACGCCGGGCATATCGTGCGGCCGTATCCGCGAAAACGTGCGACCGGATCACCTCAGGATTGCGCACGAATCCTCTGGCGGTGAGCCTTTCAGGCGAGAAATACGAGGCTAAGGGCAGGAATTTCACGTCGACCAACTAAATCATGCTCTTGACTTCAGTGATCAGGCTTTCTGCCTGGACGCTACGCCTGAACTGGTTGAGGTAATCCATATTCGGTTCGACCTTCCGCACTCCGGACGCCAGAGCGTTGAGTACCCGCCGCTTGAGCTTGGCGACATCTCTACCGTAGTGGTCGCCCACTGCGGACTTGCCTAGCATCTCCGCGACGATCATGTCGTCGGTGACACCGATCGCCATCACTTCGGTACCTGAAATCAGATATTCGAATATCTTGCCGCTGACCACCCCGGTGGTAGACCCGACCGAACTGACAACTGGCTTCGAACCAAGGAAGAGCAGAAAATCGGCATTCTTCTGCACGCGCAGGATTTCCTGGCGGGGCACTTTTCCGCAACGATCGATATAGCCCTCGACCACGGGGTCGAAGGCCATCGGGAAGTTCTCGAGTGCCGAATAATCTCCGTAGAACTTCACCGATACATCGCCGGAGTTGATCTTGCCCTCGACGGCCAGTTCCTTGATAGCCTGGAACAACGGGGTCGGATCCTGCAGGCCTGGAAGAATGCTGCCGGCGTATACGATGCTGACCCCATCCCGGTTGCCCTCGACTTCAATGCCACGAAAGACGTCGACCTCGCGATCGTCGAAGCCATTGGGGACCACCAGGTACTTCCTGTCGTCACCGTGAAGCGTCTTCAATTCAGAGATTAGGGGCTCATTGATCGAAACGATCAGATCGGCGTTACGCAATACCAGTCTTTCATGCCAGTGCTCGAACGCCCGCACCGGCCCGCACCCCGGAAAAATCGGGTTTCCCGACCAGAGGTCCCGATAATCCGCCACCCAAGGAATCTCGCGACTGAAAAACTTTATCGCGGCCGCAGCGGAGTGCGCCGTATAGGACGGCACAGTGGAAATCATGAAATCGAACTTGATTTCCTTGGCCAGGGTCTTGCAGACGAAATGGGAAACCCTCGGCCACCAAAGCAAGCGTGGATCAAGGTAGTTGGAGAGGAACTTCCTCTTCACCCAGTACTGGAAGTTGATCAGCTTCCTCTTGAGACCCTTGGCGCCTTTCGAATATCCCTGAACACCACCGGATTGCCGCCCGCCGATGAAGAACGGTGCCACCTGGTGCACTATCACATTGGGGTTACCGTTCAGATCCGTCGGCAACTCGCCCGAGTAAGGCATGGTCACCACATGGACCTTGTGGCCGTGCTGGGACCAGTACTTGACGAAAGCATTGATCCTGAGTACTCCGACAGAGGTTTCCGGGCCGAAGTAACTGGAAATCACAAGAATATTCATCAGACGCTATTTTCCAGGTGATATCAGATCAGCGAAAGGCATCGACGATAGCGTCGATCACCAGATCGGCAGCCCGGCCGCTCCCGTAAGGAGAGGCGCCCGGAGTTCCGGGACCAGGCAACGCGCTGACCTTGTCCAGGAAGTCGACATCGCCTGGGGGTAGCAGGGTATTCCATCCCAATTGCACGAGTTCGACCCATTCGGTTTCGTCGCGGAGGGTCAGGCAGGGCACGCCATGGAAATATGCTTCCTTCTGCACGCCGCCGGAGTCGGTCGCGACCAGGAACGCATGCTTCTCGAGCATCACCATGTCGATGTAACCGAGCGGCTCGAGGATCCGGACGTTGGCCGGAACCTGCAGCCCGAAGGAAGCGATTCGCTGCTTGGTACGAGGATGCAGGGGTAATACGACCGGGTGGGCCATTCTGGCGAAACCTTCCAGTATGGTACCCAGGCGCTTGGCATCGTCGGTATTTTCCTGGCGGTGCACGGTCGCCAGAATGTAGCCTTTGGAAGCGAGGTCAAGCCGCTCCAGAATCTTGCTGGTATGCTCGGCCTTCTCCCCGAAGAACAGTGCAGCGTCATACATGACATCGCCGACGTTCCGCACCTGGGGTCCCTGAATCCCTTCCTTCGCGAGGTTCTCCACCGCGACATCGTTGGGTGTCAGCAGCAACGCACTGATGTGGTCGGTCAACTGCCGATTGATTTCTTCCGGCATGCGCTTGTTGAAAGAGCGCAGTCCGGCCTCCACATGCACCACCGGAATATGAATCTTGGCGGCTGCCAGCGCCCCGGCCAGGGTGGAGTCCGTGTCACCGTAAACCAGGGTGACGTCCGGACGTTCCTTGAGCATCACCCCCTCGATGGCTTCGAGCATCCGTCCGGTATTCTGGCCATGGGTGCCACCTCCCACGCCCAGGTTGTACGTCGGTTCGGGAATATCCAGTTCCTGAAAGAACACGTCGGACATGTTCGCGTCAAAATGCTGGCCGGTATGCACCATGACTTCCGAGCAGATGGCCGACTTGCGGATTACCCGGCTGACCGTGGCGGCCTTGATGAACTGGGGTCTGGCCCCGACTATGGTCAATACCTTCACATACACCTCGACAGAAACTTGAAAACGTTGGCTGAAAACACCAGGTTCCAGCGGACCTTGCAAAGTCGGTCGCAGCGGATCGACTCCGGATTAGCACGATTCCTCCTCCCAGCCCCTCATCATTTTTCCGGCAGGAGTACCGGCGCACGCATGCCACCGGGCATATCATTTCTCGTCTTCCCGTAGTACCTGACCTGGGCAATGGCACAAAGCAGGAAGACCAAGACGAAACCGTTACTGGCCAGGTTGCCCACCAAGCCGGAAACATAGAGACCGAAAGCGAACAAGGGCCAGATGGCGTGTAGTGCTTTATCTGCGCTATTGGCGATCATCCTGAAGATGACGCCAATGATCGCGGAAAACAGGATCACGCCCAATATCCCGAAATTGACATAGGCATCCACAAAATAAACCGAGTTGGCAGAACCGGTACCGGTCTCCGTCTGCCCCCACTGGTACCCGAACACGAGACGCTCGAACTCGACCCTTTCCAGCCGAAAGATGGCCGAAAGCAGCGAACTGGTCGCCCCCATCAGCGGAATGGAATGCAGCACCTCGGAAAAATAGGCCAATCCGTCGGCCGCAGTGAAGATCGGAACGGCGACAGCGCGCCAGACCAGGAAATTCAATGTGCCAACGGCTCGATACTGGCTGGAGAAAAAGGCGGCACCACTTTCTTCGGCACCACTACCGAAGCCGGAGATAGCCCCCAGGAAAATCAGGATCGAGACACAGGCGCCAGCCACGAAGACGAAGGTGGAAACAGAACCCGAGCGCACGCAGAACACTACGTAGAGCAACGGAATCATTGCCTTCAGGAAAAACACTTTCTCGATGAAGATGATGCAGTAAGCCAGGAAAGCGAAGAATGCCAACCAGCGCCACTTGAACCTCTCGAGAAAGAAGTAGGCAAGGCAATAGGGTATGAGCGCACCGGTGAAAAGGCCGTTGATGTAGGGGAAGATCGCCTGCCAGCCTTCACGGGCCTTGAGAAATTTCTCCCGCAAAACCACCAGAGTTTCCGAGTCGGCCCCGCCGAGCCAGGCGAGCAGCGGAATGCCTTCGGCCGTCGCCAACACCAAGGTGGCGAAACAGGCGAACATGCCAAATACAGCGAGAAACAGGAGTCCGACCCCCAAGACTATCTTGGGCCCGACGATCCGTTCCCGAATCAGCGAAACCTTTGCAAAGGCGAGAACGGTTACCGAAGAAACCAGCGCCAGAAATGCAAGATCGAGGTAGTAAGGATTGTCAGTCGTGAAATAGCCGAGCAACGCCCCTCCTCCATACCCCAGCAGCAAGGCAAGCGAGAAAACCTGCGCTGCATATTGCGCCCTGAAGTACTTGAACAAAGACATATCAACCCCTACTGCACAGAGCCCCGCGAACCCACCAGCGCGGCCTCAAGCCACCATCTCGTACCACTTGCAATAATTTATCCAACGCCAGACCTGCCAACTGAATGGACGCCGCCCTGCCATCATTTCGTCGAATCCTTCCAGCAGTCGAACATGCTGCAAGAAAGGAATCTCTGCGCTGCTGCGCAACCATTCACGTATTGTTGGCGCAACGCTCGTCAACCACTCTTTCTCAGGCGTCGCAAAACCGATCTTGTCCTTACGATCGAGCACATGATCGGGCACTATCCCCCGCATCGCGGCACGGAACACGCTCTTTGTCTCACCTGCCGGCGAGATGAGGTAGTGTTCGGGCAATCCCAGCAGCAGCTCCGCCATAGGCAAAGTCAGGAAGGGAACGCGGCTTTCGACAGAGAAGCGCATGGAGTTGCGGTCAGCATGACGCAGCAGCTCAGGCAGCCCGCGATGGCGCAAAGAGCTCAGCAGGCGCTCGATCACCCGGCGGCCGCGGCCATCCGGACGAATGCCATGCCGAGCCTCACGCAGGTTCACGCCGGATTCCCTGAGTACATCGACATTCAGCCAGCCAGGAGCGTTGCTCTTGCCAATACTGCCCTTGGCCACGTCATATACGCTGTCAGGCATGACAAGCTGCATCAGGTGCATCCAGGCATGTCGCTGCTGGCGCCCCGGCCACTGGCTCCATTTGCGGGCAAAGCGCATGGCCTCCCCGAACTGCCCCCCCTCCAGCAGGCTGAGCAGGCGTAACCCCGGATAGCCGGTATATCCCGCGAGCAGTTCGTCGGCGCCCTGGCCGTCCAGTGTCACTGTGATGCCAGATTCCTTGGCTTTCTGGAAAACCCGGTATTGGGCATAGATGCTAGTGCTGCCGAACGGCTCGCCTTGCACGCGGATCATGTCGTCCAGGTCACGTATCAGTTCGCCACCCGTTGCCACGAACTTGTGGGGAGTCGCGCCGACGTGGGCATTGATCTGATCGACCCAGTACTCCTCGGAAAGAGGACTCCCATCGGCAATGAAGCTGAAGGTATGGATTGGGCTTTCCGGGTCCACATGACGCATGGCGCATACGACCGCGGAGGAGTCGATCCCCCCGGACAGCGCAGCCCCCAGGGGCACGTCGCTTCGCAGGTGGAGCCGGACATTATCCAGGAACTGTTCGCGCACAGCCTCGGTTGCCTGGGCGAAGGTCAGCGAAGACGTCTGGACTGGGCTTGGCCGCCACCAGGGCGCCGGCTCCGCAAGCATGCCCGATTTGAGATCCAGCACCATCTTGTGCGCCGGGGGAAGGTGGTAGGTACCCTCGATGAAAGTACGTGCCTGGCTGTCGTAGTCGGCATTGACCAGATAATCGTAACTGCGTTGCCAGTCGATCTTCGGCTTGTTCGGCAGCAACGCGAGCAGCGCGGGCAGCTCGGACGCGAAGGCGAACCGTCCAGGTGACCAGGTGTAGAAGAACGGCTTGATGCCAAATGCATCTCTCACGCAGGTAAGGGTTTCGGCATGCCGGTCATGGATCACGAACGCGAACATGCCTTGCAGGCGCGCCAGGCAACGCTCGCCCCACGCGACCCAGGCCTGGAGCAGGACTTCCGTATCGGAGTCGGAATGGAACTGGACGCCGGTCGTGCGCAACTCCTCGCGCAGTTCCCGGTAGTTGTAGATTTCCCCGTTGAACACGATTGCATAGCGGCCATCCCCGGAATACATGGGCTGATGGCCAGCAGACGACAGGTCGATGATCGAAAGCCGAGTATGACCAAGAGCCACAATGCCATTCGACGCATTGTTCAGCTCGAAACCCTTATCATCCGGGCCACGATGATGCATGCGCAGAAGAGCGACATCTAGCCTTCCCTCCACGCCCTGCTCTGCACCCTTCCAGTAGCCACCGACAATCCCGCACATAGTTGTTCTGCACTCAGTAGAAATCAGGACCTGGCACTGTATTTCCTTGCATGCGCCAGAATTATCAATATCGAAGCTGCATATCCCACGACACCGACCATCGAAAAGCCGATGATGGCTGCAAGCGGGCTACCAAGGTGGTAGCCATATACAAGCACGGCCGTTTTTGCAAACAGCATGAAGAGATGGATAAACAGATTGATCTTTTGCCCATTGGTGGCCATGAGCACCATGGAAATGGGTGAATACAGGAACTGCACCGACAGCCCGAGCATCATCCAACTGGCATAGACACCCGACTCTCGCCAGGCTTCGCCAAATATCCAGGCAAACAGATCCCCGGCCCAGAAAAAGATGACGATCACCGGGGCGAAGATGATCGCAGACAGGCCGGACACGATCTTCAGCGCCAGCCTGTCCAGCGTGCCATTCTTGAGTGCCTCGCGACTGCTGCCGAACAGGACCTGCCCCACCGCCTGGCCGAGCAACCCCATCGGCATCGACAGCACGCGCTCGGCCAACATGTACAGACCTGCAATGAACGGGTTGAACAGCGCCGCAAGGAGCACGTTCGGCAATTGCACGCTCAAGGCGTCTACGGTCGCAGCCGGCGCATCGTATTTCGGGAAGTGCCGATGCTCACGCAGGAGCGCCCGCGCCCGTGCCCCGCGCAAAGACGCCAAGGAAAACCTTTCGCGCAGCCCCGTGCCCTTTGCCAAACGCGCGGCACCAGCCGTCTGACCTATCACCTGGCCGAGGATCAGGCCCAGGGCCCCGAGGCCGATGAGACCGGCCACGACCTGGGTCGCCACGTTGGCGATGCTCTGCACGATCTTCGTACGCGCGATCACCGGATAGTCGTTGTTGCGCACCGCCCAGTAGCTCAGGGCCTTGTACGAACCGGCGAAGACAATGGCGACCGGCAGCAGCCAAAGGTAATCGGCCAGGCCCGGGTTCTTCGTGAGGCGAGCGATATCTTCCCGGAACACCGCAACCACGACGAGGGACACAGCAGCCATGGCCAGATTGATCGCCAGCGACAGATGCAACAGCAGCCGCGCATTCCAAGCGTGCCTGGGCAGGGGAATGGCGATCTCGTACCGCAGGCTGGACACCACCAGGACGACCGACATCACGGCGATGAACACCGCCAGCAGACCAAACTGCTCCGGCGTGTAAAGGCGCGTGAGCAACGGGGTGGCCAGAACGAGAATGATCTGGCCTGCCGCCGTCGCTGACGCCAGCGTGAGTACCCCAGTCAGGAAGCGGTTGTTGAGCAGCCGGTCTTTCCAGCCCAGGACCTTTACTCCTTCCAACCGGAAAGCCCGCCTGCGACGATCTTCTGATCTTCCTCACTGATGTAGGGGTGCATCGGCAGGCTGATGACCTGCTCGGCCACCGCATCGCCCACCGGCAGGTGCACGCCGGCATCGGCCACGGCGGGTTGCTTGTTCAACGGAATGGGGTAATGCACCGCGGTTGGCACGCCGAGCCCCTTGAGGTGCTCCTGCGCTGCCGCGCGATTCTCCACGCGCACGGTGTACTGCGCATAGACGCTGAGGTTGTGCACCTCGACGTACGGCGTGCTGGCCACCCCCGCTGCTGCCAGCAGCTCGTCGTAGCGGCGCGCCGCGACCTGGCGCAGGGCGATCTCCTCCTCGAAGATCGCCAGCTTGGGCAGCAGGATGGCCGCTTGCAACGTATCCAGCCGGCTGTTGACCCCGACGCGGATGTGGTGATAGCGGCGATCCTGGCCATGCCGTGCGATCTGCCGCAGCACCAGGGCGAGTTCGTCGTCGTCAGTGAAGATCGCCCCGCCGTCGCCATAGCAACCCAGCGGCTTGCTCGGGAAGAAACTGGTGCAGGCGATGGTGGTGAGCCCGCAGGAACGCCGTCCCTTGTAGGAGGCGCCGAAGCTTTGCGCCGCGTCCTCGATCACCGGGATGCCATGCCGGGCCGCGATGGCATTGATCGCATCGAAATCGGCGCACTGGCCGTAGAGCGAGACCGGAATGATCGCCTTGGTGCGCGGCGTGATGGCCGCTTCGAGCAGGGCCGGGTCGAGGTTGTAGGTCCGCGGGTCGACATCCACGTAGACCGGCTTGGCACCCAGCAGCGCGACCGTCTCGGCGGTCGCGATGTAGGTGAACCCCGGGGTGATGACTTCATCCCCCGGACCGATACCCAGGGCCATCTGGGCGATCTGCAGGGCATCGGTGCCATTGGCGCAGGAGATGCAGTGCTTGACGCCGACAAAGGCCGCCAACTTTTCTTCCAGCTCCGCCACTTCCGGGCCGAGGATGAACTGGCCATGGGCCATGACCTGCTGCACACCGGCATCGATCTGATCCTTGATGCGGGCCTGCTGCGCTTTGAGATCAATGAATTCGATCATGTGTTACGCATCCAACTTGCTGATTTGCCTGCCATTGAGCAGGTACCGGGCGCCGGTGTGCACGCAGCGGGCCTCGCCCTCCCCCTCCAGGGGAAGGGCGAGTTGCTCGCCGAACTGGCTCATCCAGCCGATCTGACGCGCCGGAACCCCCACCATCAAGGCATAGGCCGGGACATCCTTGTTGACCACGGCGCCCGCACCGACGAAGGCGAATTCGCCAATGGTGACGCCGCAGACGATGGTGCAGTTGGCGCCGAGCGTCGCGCCGCGCTTGACCAGGGTATTGCGATACTCGCTCTTGCGCTCGATCAGCGAGCGCGGATTGTAGACGTTGGTGAAGACCATGCTCGGCCCGCAGAACACGCCATCCTCGAGGGTGACGTTGTCATAGACGGACACGTTGTTCTGGATCTTGACCTTGTCGCCGATCACAACCTGGTTGCCAACGAAGACGTTCTGACCGAGCGAGCACTCGCGCCCGATCCGTGCTCCGGCACAGACGTGCACGAAATGCCAGACCCGCGAGCCCTCGCCGATCACTGCACCATCGTCGACGATGGCGCTGGGATGTACCTGGTAGCTCATGCGAACCTCAGAGCGCGAGGGTCTTGAGGAAGGGGTGCCCCTCGTCGTTCTGCGGGGTGGTGCAGGCAGCCGAGCGAATGGTATTGACCGTTTCGACGCAGTGCCGTGCATCCTCGATGCCGAATCCGCGACCCGCCAGGATCTCCTGGTAGCTGACCGTGTGCAGGTCGGTGAAGCCTTCGGAGAACTCCATTTCCTCGCCGTCCACGGTGATCGAACGGTAGGTCGGTTTCTTGCCCTGGACGGCCAGCGGCAGGTCCCGGGCATCGATGGAAAGGAACCAGCGCACGCGTGCACGCTCGTATTCCAGGTAGCCAGCCGCCTTCTGTTCATTGGCGTAATGCACGACATTGCGCTGCAGCTTGCCGAAGATGAAATGCAGCATGTCGTAGAAGTGGACACCGATGTTGGTGGCCACGCCGAAGGACTTGCGCGGATCGCCTTTCCAGCTCTCCATGTACCAGCGGCCGCGCGAGGTGATGTAGGTCAGCTCGACGTCGTATTTGTGGCTGTTCGCCGCGCTGCTCACCTTGTCCTTCAGCGCGAGGATGGCCTGGTGATGGCGAAGCTGCAGGATGTTGTAGACCCGCCGTCCGGCCTCGCGCTCGACCAAGGCCAGTTCGTCGAGGATCTCCGGCGTCGGCACCAGCGGTTTCTCGCAGATGACATCGCAACCCAGGCGCAGGCCTGCGGCGATGTGCGAGTGGTGCAGGTAGTTGGGCGAGCAGACGGCCACGTACTGCAGCGCGGTCTGCGGATTGCGCTTCAGCTGCCAGGCATGTTCGTAGAAGCGCTCGAACTCGGTGAAGAATTCGCTCTGCGGGGAAATGCTGTCGATGATGCCGACCGAATCATTGATATCGTAGGCGGACACCAGCTGGTTGCCGGTGTCCTTTATGGCGCGCATATGGCGCGGGGCGATGTAACCGGCCGCGCCGATCAGGGCGAAACGTTTCAAGGCAGAATACTCCGGAAGATGGTCAGGCTTTGACGATGTGCGCCTGCGGGGCACGGTACTTCCCGCGGCTGTCGATCAGCAGACGGGCGTGCTGGCTGATGAGCGCGTAGTCGAAGCGATCATGGTCAGTGGCCAGGACCACCGCATCGAAGCTGGCCAGGTTCTCCGCGGTCAGCGGCTCGCTGGACAGGTCGAAGTGATGCTCGCGCATCTTCGGGAAGACCGGCACATGCGGATCGCTGTAGGCCACGACGCCGCCCTTGGCCTCGATCAGCTCCATGATCTCCACCGAAGGTGACTCACGCATGTCATCGACGTTCTTCTTGTAGGCGATGCCGAGCACGAGCACACGGCTGCCCTTCAGCGCGCGGCCGCGATCGTTCAGACCGTCCATCAGCTTGCCGACGACATATTCCGGCATCGCCTGGTTGACCTCGCCGGACAGCTCGATGAAGCGGGTATGCAGGCCGTACTCGCGCGCCTTCCAGGTCAGGTAGAAGGGGTCGATGGGAATGCAGTGCCCGCCGAGGCCGGGACCGGGGTAGTAGGGGGTGAAGCCGAACGGCTTGGTGGCGGCGGCATCCACCACTTCGAAGATGTCGATGCCCATCCGGTCGGCAACGACCTTCATCTCGTTGACCAGGCCAATGTTGACGGCGCGGTGGATGTTTTCCAGCAGCTTGGTCATTTCGGCGGCCTTGGTGGAGCTGACGGAAACGACGCGCTCGATCGCCTGCTCGTAGAGCGCCACCCCGACCTCCAGGCAGTTCGGGGTGTGACCGCCAATTACCTTCGGGATAGTGCGGGTTTCGAAATTCGGGTTGCCCGGATCTTCGCGCTCCGGGGAGTACACCAGGAACAGATCCTCACCGACCTTCAGGCCATTCTCCTCAACTCGGGGCAGCAGTTCTTCCTCGGTCGTACCGGGATAGGTGGTGCTCTCCAGAGATACGATTTGGCCTTTGCGCAGATACGGCTTGAGCGCATCAGTGGTGTTGATGACGAAGCTCATGTCCGGCTCGCGATACTTGTTCAGCGGGGTCGGCACACAGAGGATCAGGGCGTCGCATTCGGCGGCCCGAGCAAAGTCACAAGTCGCCTCGAAGCCGGTTTGCCGGGCTTGGGCGATCTTTTCACCCGAGATATGCTCGATATAACTCTGCCCGGCATTCAACTTGATGACCTTGCTTTCGTCAATGTCGATACCGAGCACCCGGAAGCCAATGGCATTATAGCGCAGCATCAGCGGAAGGCCGACATAGCCAAGTCCGACAATACCAATAATGGCTTCCTTACTTTTGAATCTTGCAATACCTTCCTGCTTGATGCCCGACATTAGGTATAACTCCAGAACATTCAAATTCAAGACCGAAACAGAAGTAGCTAATCGAAACGACTGTAGGCTTCAGCACCTACGACACTGCTCCAACCCAGACCCCTGCCACCAACACAAACAACCAACCGACCGAAAGCAGAGCCCCCACACTGAACTTCTGGCGAATCATCAGACGAAGGCAGCGCGTCTTTTCAGCACAACTCGCACCACAGCGAATAGCCCACCCAGGACGCCGCCCAGAATCACGCCCAGCGAAAGGATCAAGGCTTTCTTGGGCTTGATCGGCTCATCAGGCAACACGACGTCGCCATCCTGCCGAAACACCCCGATCTTGGGGGAATCGGCAGCAATACTGGCATAAAGCTCGTACTTTTCCTCAAGACCACGAAGCTGCGGAATGAAGGGATCATCTGACACCCGGGACTCCAAAGCACTCAATTCCGCACGCAATGCCTTCGAACCACGCATGTAGGTCAAACTTCCTTCCATGATGGCATTCAGCTGTTCGGAGGTCTGCCCGCTGAGCACCGGCGGCTCGACCAAACCGACAGCCTCCGCCACCTTGAGCGCCTCCTTCAACTGGATGATGCGATCCTGGCGACGGGTCTGGGCAGTCGCTCGCAGCGAAGCGATCCTCTGCTGCACAGTATTGGCCGCGACGTCGACCTCACGTCGCGCATTCCCGACCGCCTGCTCGAGTGACTCCCCCGCCACCTGCTCGATGTAAGTGGTCGCCCACCTTGTAATCTCGTCGGGATTCTTACCCTGAACTACAAGACTATAGCGTTCAGGACGAAGCCGGTCGGGCGCTACTACCTTGAAGTCCTTGAGAAAGCGAGCATAAAGCCTTCCATTCGAATAGCCCTCTCGATCCTCTGCACGCAAAGCCGGCAAATAGACGGTCTTGTAGAATCGACGAAGCGAGTGATCAGACTCGAGATTGCGTGTAAAGACCGAATAGATATCATCAACTTTGAAAGGCTCGAGCCCCATCTCACTGCGCCCGGAACTAAGTGGCGCGACATCACTCAAGGATGGAGGAAGAAAGGAAATTCGCGCCTCATACACAGGTGAACTTAGGAAAGCATATCCCGCAGCACACAGCCCACCAACAAGCGCAAAAATTGAAATAACTAGCTTATAGTTCCAGACAGACTGAACAAGCTCAATAAGATCAATTTCACTATTATATTGCTGACCACGAAGGGAATTAACGCTATCGTTCACTGCAGTCTATCTCGGTTGCGATTTGATTATATAGATAGCCTCCCGACAACAGGGGTTGTGCGCACGAAGCCAGAAATTAAACCCGCCCATTCTGCCAAAAGATCAGGAGATTACAAGCATCACCCCGCGACGCATCCTACAGAAACGCTGACCACTCGCACCATTTCAGTGCGAACCCCGAAAAAACCTACGACCACGAAAGCATCACAAATTGATCGACACCACAGCAGGCGCCCCACCCACCATTACTCGTTGACCCGGTCCCTCAACTCCTTGCCAGGCTTGAAATGCGGAACGTACTTGCCATCCAGGCGCACAGACTCGCCCGTCTTCGGGTTTCTACCCACGCGCGGCGCGCGAAAGTGCAGGGAGAAACTGCCAAATCCTCGAATCTCGATGCGATCCCCCGTAGCCAGGGCCTGCGACATCTGTTCGAGCATCGTTTTGATGGCAAGTTCCACATCTTTAGACGACAGCTGGCCCTGATGGGTAACGATTCGTTCGATCAACTCCGACTTGGTCATGGTTTTCCCTTCTAATTCAAGCGGCTAGATCAGCTCAATGAGGTTTTAGCACGCTAGCGAGGCTTTGAACAGCCTAAAGCCTACAAGGGAAACGCGGACAACAAAAAGGGCGGCCTAGGCCGCCCTTCTTGCCGATGGAGCAGGGTGATTAGCCCTGGTTCTCCATCTGAGCACGGATCAGGTCACCAATGGTGGTCGGGCCGGTGGACTCGACTTCCTGCTTGCGCAGTTCCTTCATGGCGTCCTTCTCGTCATCAACGTCCTTGGACTTGATGGAGAGGCTGATTACACGGCTCTTGCGGTCGATGCTGATGATCTTGGCTTCGACTTCTTCGCCTTCCTTCAGCACGTTGCGCGCGTCTTCAACGCGGTCACGGCTGATTTCGGAAGCCTTCAGAACGCCTTCGATCTCGCCGCCGAGGCTGATTACAGCGCCCTTGGCGTCAACTTCCTTCACGGTGCCGCGAACGATGCTGCCTTTCTCGTGCAGGGAGGCGTAGCTGGAGAACGGATCGTCTTCCAGTTGCTTGATACCCAGGGAGATGCGCTCACGCTCCGGATCAACGGAGAGGATGACGGTTTCCAGCTCGTCGCCCTTCTTGAAGCGGCGAACGGCTTCTTCGCCAACTTCGTTCCAGGAGATGTCGGACAGGTGTACCAGACCGTCGATGCCACCTTCCAGGCCGATGAAGATACCGAAATCGGTAATCGACTTGATGGTGCCGGAGATCTTGTCGCCCTTGTTGAAGCGGCTGGAGAAGTCTTCCCACGGGTTGGACTTGCACTGCTTGATGCCCAGGGAGATACGACGACGCTCTTCGTCGATGTCCAGAACCTGAACTTCCACTTCGTCGCCAACCTGAACGACTTTCGACGGATGGATGTTCTTGTTGGTCCAGTCCATTTCGGAAACGTGCACCAGGCCTTCCACGCCCTCTTCCAGCTCGGCGAAGCAGCCGTAGTCGGTGAGGTTGGTAACGCGGGCAGTAACGCGAGTGCCTTCCGGGTAGCGCGCCTTGATGGCGACCCATGGGTCTTCGCCCAGCTGTTTCAGACCCAGGGAGACACGGTTGCGCTCGCGGTCGAACTTCAGGACCTTCACGTCGATCTCGTCACCAACGTTGACGATCTCGGACGGATGCTTGATGCGCTTCCAGGCCATGTCGGTGATGTGCAGCAGGCCGTCTACGCCGCCCAGGTCAACGAACGCACCGTAGTCGGTGAGGTTCTTGACGATACCTTTGACCTGCTGGCCTTCCTGCAGGGATTCCAGCAGGGCTTCGCGCTCGGCGCTGTTCTCGGCTTCCAGGACGCTGCGACGGGAAACGACAACGTTGTTGCGCTTCTGATCCAGCTTGATGACCTTGAACTCGAGTTCCTTGCCTTCCAGATGGGTGGTGTCGCGCACAGGGCGCACGTCCACCAGGGAGCCCGGCAGGAATGCGCGGATGCCGCTGACGTCGACGGTGAAACCGCCCTTGACCTTGCCGTTGATAACGCCCTTGACCACTTCTTCGGCGTTGAAGGCGGCTTCCAGAACCAGCCAGGATTCGGCACGCTTGGCTTTTTCGCGGGACAGCTTGGTTTCACCGAAGCCGTCTTCCACCGCGTCGAGCGCTACGTGGACCTCGTCACCCACCTTGATGGTCAGCTCGCCCTGTTCGTTGTAGAACTGCTCGACCGGGATGACGCCCTCGGATTTCAGGCCAGCATGGACGGTGACCCAGTCACCATCGATGTCGACCACGATGCCGGTGATGATCGCACCCGGCTGCATGTCGAGGGATTTCAGGCTTTCTTCAAAAAGTTCTGCAAAGCTTTCGCTCATGTTCATACCTGTAGTCAAAGGCCAGGAAAGGCCCTATTCCGCACTCCAGCCAATGCGGTCAAGTCATCAATAGAAGCGACGAGGATCGAAGCTGGTATCCCGCGCCGCCCCAGTGGCGCCACTCCCGGCCTAGGCCGACAATGACGCAAATCTCGGGGTTGACACCGGCTTTTTCAGCCTCCAGACGGAGGAATCGAGCCGATATAAGGACGGGAATGTTAGCAATGGGGCTGACGCCCGTCAATTCCGCGCCCCGGGCATTTCGTGGGGGTGCGGCAGTCTACAGCAGTCTGGCCCCGCCCTGTAGATGAAGAGCCAGGCGGCGCAGCATGGCATCGCAACCGGCGAGCTGTTCAAGACTGATGAATTCATCGGGCTTGTGTCCCTGATCCATGCTGCCAGGGCCGCAGACCACGGTGGGAATGCCCGCCTGGTCGAACAGGCCGCCTTCGGTGCCGAAGGCCACGGTGCCGAACTCCGTCGAGCCACTGAGCAGCGCCAGCAGACGAGCGGCCTCGCCGTTCGGCGGAGTGGCCAGCCCCGGGTAGGCGCCGAGCGGGGTCAGGCGAATACCCGTATCGGCCTGGACCGCCCGCATCCGCGGCAAAAGTTCGGTTTCAGCGTAGGACTGCAGTTGATCCGCAACCTTTCGGGCGTCGAAGTCCGGTAACGCGCGGACCTCGAAATCGAATTCGCACTCCGCCGGCACTATGTTGAGCGCCCGCCCACCCTTGATGACGCCGGTCTGCACCGTGGAATACGGCGGATCGAAGCGCTCGTCACGGCGCTCCGGCCGTGCCAGTTCGGCGCCTATCTCACCCAGCCGGCCGATCAGCCTGGCCGCGTACTCGATAGCGTTGACGCCATAAGGGGCATAGGCGGAGTGACAGGCGGCGCCCTGCACCTGGCAGCGCATGGCCAGCTTGCCCTTGTGGCCCAGCACCGGTTTCAGCTCGGTGGGCTCGCCGATCAGGCACAGGCGCGGCTTGTGCGGCCGTTTTGCCAGCTCCGCGAGCATCGGACGGACGCCCAGGCAGCCCACCTCCTCGTCATAGGAGAAAGCCAGGTGCAGCGGCAGCGTCAATGGCCGTTCGAGGAAGGCCGGCAGCGCCGCCAGCACCGAGGCGATGAAGCCCTTCATGTCCGCCGTACCACGGCCGTACAGGCGCCCTTCCCTTTCGGTCAGGCGGAACGGGTCCACCGTCCAGGCCTGACCTTCCACCGGCACCACGTCGGTATGCCCGGAAAGCACGATGCCACCCCGATCCCGGGGACCGATGGTGGCGAACAGGTTGGCCTTGGTGCGCTCGGGGTTGTAGAAAAGCTCGCTCTCCACGCCCAGCTCCGCCAGGTAGTCACGGATGCAGGCGATCAGCTCCAGGTTGGAGTCTCGACTGACGGTGGCGAAACCGACCAGCCGCTCCAGCATGTCGCGGCTGGTCAGCTCACTCATCACCCGGCACCCCGTAGCTGGGTGCCGCCGTCGGGTCCAGCGCGCGCGTCAGGTAATCCTGCATTTGCGGGCGATAGGCCTGCCAGAGGTAATCGAGCCGGCCGATCGGATCTTCGTCCGCCCAATCCACCCGCAGGTCGACGATCGGCCAGGTGAGGTCGCCCACCACCTTGAGCGCTGCCGAATGCACGGGTCCAGCCTCGCCGCCAGCCGCCATTGCCGCATGCATGGCGGCCAGCAGGCGATCCGCCAGCAGGCCTGGCGCGGCCTCGAAGGCCTCGACCATGGCCTCGATCACCCAAGTACCGGCCAACAGGTTGCCGGCGGCGGCGCATTGCTCCCCCGCAACCGCGTTATGCACGCCCAGAGCCTCGCTACCGCTGAACAGGGCGACACGCCCCCGGTCGTCGATCACCGTTACCTGGCGGTACTGGCTCCAGCCATTGGCGCTCAGCGCCCGGTCCAGGGCAGCGGCCGGCTCCAGTTGCTGCCCATCCAGCAGGTCGAGTATCTGCGGCCCCAGCGCCGGCAGGGTGACGTTCTGGGTCGCCACCGCCCCCACCCCGGCACGAACCCAGGGGCAGCGGGCACCAACGGCGATGCTGGAGGAACTGATGGCGATGCCGAGCTGCCCGGTCTCCGGGCAGCGACCGATGATGGAGAACGTCATGAGCTGCTACTCCTTATGCCTTGGCCGGCTGCCAGTCGTCCGGGATCACCGCGATCACGTCGATTTCCATCAGCCACTGGGGCTGGCCCAGGGCCGACACCACCAGCCCGGTGGAGATGGGGAACACCCCCTTCAACCACTTGCCTACCTCCTGATAGACCGGCTCGCGATAGCGCGGGTCGATCAGGTAGGTGGTGGTCTTGACGATGTGGGACAGGTCGCTGCCCGCCTCTTCCAGCAGTTGCTTGACGTTCTTCATCGCCTGCTCGGCCTGGGCACGCGGATCGCCAAGGCCCACCAGGCGCCCCTCGAAATCGGTGCCCACCTGGCCGCGCACATAGACGGTGTTGCCGGCGCGGACGGCCTGGCACAGGTCGTTGTCCAGCGTCTGGTTCGGATAGGTATCCTTGGTATTGAACATGCGGATGCGGGTATGGGTAGGCATCGACTTGCTTCCTATGATCTGACTGTTTGAACGTGGGTATCGGGGCTGCTCGTTCGATCACTCGACCGCCTGGCGCTGCGCGGCATCGCGATAGGCGAGGTACTTGCGCTGCGTGGCGATATGGTCGGCAATGTGCTTGGCGTCGTGCCAAACGCCCCAGATGAAGGTGGAGCCACGACGCGACAGCCACGGCAGGCCGAGGAAATAGACACCGGGCTCGCTCGAGACCCCGCGTTGATGCTGCGGCTTGCCGTTCGCATCGAAGGCGTTGACCTTCAGCCAGCTGAAATCGACGGCATAGCCGGTCGCCCAGACGATCGAGGTAACGCCGGCCTTGGCCAGGTCGAGCTCGAGAATGGGATGGGTCACGCACTCCGGCTCCGGGAGGAAGAAGCGGGCTTCAGGTTCTTCCGGAAGGTCCAGGCGATTGCGGGCGATGTAGGCGTCTGCCGCGTCCAGCAGCGCCAGATAGTTCTCATCGCCGCGGGCCAGGTTGTCGGCGAGATCCGATTGGAAGGCCACCACACCGTCATTGAAGGATTTCGTCAGACCGACCAGCGTGATCCCCTGATGGGCAAGCCCCCGGAAGTCGACGGTATGCCCGCCACGGGCACCGCTCACGGCAATGGTGACGTGCTCCTTGCCCGGCTGGGCTGCTTCCGCGTCCCACAGGCCGAGCACCCCCAGCCACCAGCAGAAGTCACGATTGCGATAGGCGCGCGGAGGACGATCGTGCGGGCCGACGGAGAGGTAGACCTTCTTGCCGGCACGCTGCAGTTCATCGGCGATCTGCACCCCCGATGACCCGGCACCGACTACCAGCACAGCCCCCTCGGGCAGCTGTTCCGGGTTGCGATACTGGGCAGAGTGGATCTGCGTGAGCTTCTCGTCCTTGGGCGCGATCGGTGGAATGACCGGGCGCTGGAAAGGGCCGGTGGCGGAAACCACGCGATTGGCCTCGATCACGCCCTCGGAGGTTTCGATGGTGAAACCCGGCCGGTCGGCATTGCGTACCACCTTCCGCACTTCCACACCGGTGCGGATGGGCGCATTGAACTTCTTGGCATAGGCTTCGAAATAGGCCGCGACCTGGTCCTTCGAGGCGAAGGCGTCGGGATCGAGACCGTCGAACTCCAGTCCCGGGAAGCGATCGTGCCAGGCCGGGCCATTGGCAACCAGCGAATCCCAGCGGCCGGTGCGCCAGCCTTCGGCGATGCGATTGCGCTCCAGAACGAGATGGGGCACGCCGAGTTTGCTCAGGTGCTCGCTCATGGCCACGCCGGCCTGACCGGCACCGACAATCAGCGTATCTATCTCCGTTTTTCCAGCTGTCGCGCCCGTGCAGTTCTGCAAGGCGGGTTGATTCAGGTCGGTCATGGCTTGCCTCCTCTGACTCTGATCTTTGTTGTTCTGCAGTTGCGGCTATCTGTTGGGGTTGGCCGCATTCTGTTCAGAGCGAGGGATTAGCGAAATTATGATTTTTGTAGTCGCTGGCTAGGAAAAAGCTGCCCGCGCCCTAAGCGCGGGGCCCGCATGGCAGAAGGCTTTGGGTATAGTTTTTTTAGCTTCAGGGGCGACAAATCAAGTAATTCCGCGAAGCTCACAGAGCCCGCAGAATCGACGCCATTTTCCGACCGGAAGAGGATTTTCGAGATGTATGCGCCATGGCGACCAACGCATGAGCGGTCCGGCCATCCGGGACCAGCTCTCCTCAGCAAAACACCGGGCTGCGAACTGCGCGCCGCCGGCTAACCGCCTGCACGCTCCAGAACCGGCGCCGCCTGGGTACTGAACGCCTGGATCACCACCACCCCCAGCACCAGCAACGCCGCCCCCAACAGCTTGCCCGGATTCAGCGAGCGCTCCGGCAGGCCCATCAGGCCGAAATGATCGAGCGCCAGGGCGGCCAGCATCTGCCCCGCCACCGCCGCGGCGACGAAGCCGCTCACGCCCAGTTTCGGCGCCAGGATCAGTGCCAGGGAAACGAAGCACACGCCATAGACGCCACCAGTCCAGGCCCAGAGCGGAGCCTTGGCGGCCAAGGCGAACGACGGCAGCGGCACCCGCAAGGCCAGCAACAAGGGCAGCAACACGGCAATGCTCAGCAGCAGCGACACCAGCGTTGCCCAGAGCGGATGACCGAGGCCGCGCCCCAGCAGCGCGTTGGCACCGGCCTGCAAGGGCACCACGGCCCCAGCACCAAGGGCCAACAGCAACAGAAGCAGGGATTGGATCGATGGCATGGCAGGTCCTCCGAACAACTTTCCCTGGACTCTATGCAATTCATCGAACAGATTTAAATTCTGTTTTCTTCTGCAGAACATGCAGCATATGAATGATCTTCGCCGCATCGACCTCAACCTGCTGGTGATCCTCGACGCCCTGCTGGCCGAGCAGCATGTCACCCGCGCCGCCGAGCGCCTTCACCTCAGCCAGCCGGCGGTCAGCCATGCCCTCGGCAGGCTTCGCGACCTGCTCGGCGACCCCTTGCTGGTGCGCAGCGGCGGTAGCCTGGTGCCAACGCCACGTGCCCTGGAACTGCAACGCCCGCTGGTCGAGACCCTGGCGCGAATTCAGGCCCTGCTGGCACCGACGGGATTCGACCCCACCAGCACCCAGCGCAGTTTCCGCCTGGCCATGTCCGACTACGGCGCCGCCTGCCTGCTCCCGAGCCTGACCCGCATGCTGCGGCACGAAGCCCCGGGCATCGACTTGGCAATCAGCCAGGGCAGCCGCGAAGCCATGCTGGACCAATTGCAGAATGGCGAGATCGACCTTGCTGCCGGGGTCTTCCCCGAACTGCCAGAAAGCCTGCGCAGCACCTGCCTTTTCGAAGAAGACTTCACCTGCCTGCTGGACCGCTCCAGCCTGCCGGCGACTGGCGATCTCGACCTCGCCACCTACCTCGCCCGCCCCCATGTGCTGGTAGAAACGCGCGGCGGCGGTGCCGCCGAGATCGAACGCGCGTTAACCCGCATCCGAGAACGGCGCCGCATCGCCGTGCGCCTGCCGCACTGGAGTGTGGCCCCGCAGTTGATCGCCGGCACCGACCTTATTCTCACCGTCGCCACTCGCGTCCTGCGCGACATCGAGCACGACGGGCTGGCGATAGTGCCGCCACCATTCGAGTTGCCAGGCTTTTCCTTCGACCTGGCCTGGCACCAGCGCAGCACCGGCGACCCGGCCCTGGCCTGGCTGCGCGCCCAGGTGCTGGCGGCCACGGCCTGACGTCCCACTGATCGAAATCCATTTGCCGCGCCCCGGCCGGGCCTGATATCTGTATAAATCCACAGTAAAAGCCCGGCCTCTTTCCTCCCAATGCCCGCCGCCCTCGACGATCCTTTCTACTACCTGAACAACTTCCACACCCTGCTGGACTGGATCAGCGAGCGTTACCGCGATCTGCTGGATGATGAGGAAGCTGCCTTCATCGACGGCTTCCGCGCCCTGCCCCGCGCCTCCCAGGCGCTGCTGGTGCGGATGGTGATGCGCAAGGGCACGCTGTTTCGCGCCAGCAAGCTGAACTATGCCGAGATCGGCGACACACGGGATGCGGCGGCGCCGCTGGTGGAACTCGGCTGGGTCGATGCGGCGCCCGTACTGGACCTGGCGCAGCTCTTCGGCCTGCTCCCCCTGGGCGAAGTCGATGCCTGCTTCGGCAAGGCGCCCGGGCGCAAGGCGGAGCGCCTGGAGGCATTGCTCGCCGACCATGGTGAGCCACGCACCTTCGCCGGCTGGTACCCGGCCAGTAGCGATTGCGTCTACGCCCTCGGCCTGATGGACATCTGCGACCGGCTGCGGCTGATGTTCTTCGGCAACCTCTATCAGGATTGGTCCGAGTTCGTCCTCGCCGACCTCGGCATCTACCAGTACGAGAAGGTGGCGATCGATGCTGCGGCGCGGGGCTTCCGCGAGCGCAGCGACCTGGACTACTACCTGCGCCTGCACCACTGGCGCCAACGCTTCGACGCCGGCGAAGCGCTGGACGAACTGCTGCCGGCGCTGCCCCTGGAGCCCCATCCCAACCCCTGGCTGGACGCACGGCGACGCAAGCTGCTGTTCCAGGTCGGCCAGCACTGTGAACGTGGCGATCTGCTGGAGGCGGCGCTTGGCCTGTACGGCCTCTGCGACTACCCCGGTGCCCGGGTAAGGCGCATCCGCGTGCTGGAGCGGCTGGGCGCCTGCGACGACGCCTTCGGCCTGGCGCAGCAAGCCTGCGCCGCCCCCGAGAGCGAAGAAGAGGACCAGCACCTGGCGCGCATCCTGCCTCGCCTGCGGCGCAAGCTGGGCCTGCCCAAGGCGCCGCCGGCCGAGAGCGCGCCGGTACGGCGCATCGACCTGGTCCTGCCTCAACCGCCGGAACCGCTGTCGGTGGAACACGCCGTGCTGCTGCACTTCCATGAAGAAGGTGCGCCGGTGCACTACGTGGAGAACACCCTGCTCAACTCGCTGTTCGGCCTGCTCTGCTGGGACGCCATCTTCGCAGCCCTGCCCGGCGCATTCTTCCACCCCTTCCACAACGGCCCGGCAGACCTGCTCAGCCCGGACTTCCATGCGCGACGCGCGACCCTGTTCGACGCCTGCCTGGCGCAACTGGACAGCGGCGAGTACCAGGCCAGCATCCGCCACACCTACGCCGCCAAGCACGGCCTGCTGTCGCCCTTCGTCTACTGGGGCAACCTGGACGAGGAGTTGCTGGAACAGGCCCTCGCCTGCCTGCCGGCCGCCCAGCTCAAGGCCTGCTTCCAGCGCATCCTGGCCGATATCAAGGCCAACCGCGCCGGGTTGCCTGACCTGATCCAGCTCTGGCCCGAGGAGCGCCGCTACCGGTTGATCGAAGTGAAGGGTCCCGGCGACCGCCTGCAGGACAACCAGTTGCGCTGGCTGGAGTTCTGCGCCCGGCACGAGATTCCCGTGGAAGTCTGCTACGTGCAGTGGGCGGACACCTGAGATGACCTACAACGTCGCCGTGCGCGCCCTGTGCGAGTTCACCGCCAAGTGTGGCGACCTCGACCTGCGCTTCACCCCTGCCCCCACCGCCCAGGAAGGCATCGCCGGACACGCCCTGGTAGCCAGCCGCCGCGGCGAGGGCTACCAGGCCGAACTGGCCCTGAGCGGCGAGTTCGGCCCCCTGCGCGTGCGCGGCCGCGCCGATGGCTACGATCCGGCGCGCAACCGCCTGGAAGAAGTGAAGACCTATCGCGGCGACCTGCAGCGAATGCCGGACAACCACCGGCAACTGCACTGGGCCCAGGTGAAGGTTTATGGCTGGCTGCTCTGCCAGCAACAGGAGCTCACCGAGATCGAACTGGCGCTGGTGTACTTCGATGTCGGCAGCCAGAAGGAAACCCTGCTTACCGAACGCCATCGCGCCGAAGACCTGCGACGGTTCTTCGAGGAACAGTGCCGGCGTTTCCTTGCCTGGGCCGAGCAGGAGCTGGCGCATACCCGGGCCCGGGACATGGGCCTGGAAGCCCTGGCATTTCCCCATGGCGCCTTCCGCCATGGCCAGCGCCAGCTCGCCGAGGCGGTGTACAAGGCGGCCAGCACCGGCTGTTGCCTCATGGCCCAGGCACCCACCGGCATCGGCAAGACCCTGGGCACACTCTTCCCCTTGCTCAAGGCCGTGCCACGCCAGTCGCTGGACAAGATCTTCTTCCTCGCCGCCAAGACCCCGGGCCGCCAGTTGGCCCTGGATGCCCTGGAGCAGCTTCTCTCCCGGCCCTTGCGCGTGCTGGAACTGGTGGCCCGCGACAAGGCCTGCGAATACCCGGGCAACGCCTGCCACGGCGAGTCCTGTCCCTTGGCCGCAGGCTTCTATGACCGCCTGCCGGAAGCCCGCCAGGCGGCGGCGGAGCGACACTGGCTGGACCGCGACAGCGTGCGAGAAATAGCCCTCGGCCACCAGGTCTGCCCCTATTACCTGGCCCAGGAAATGGCACGTTGGAGTGACGTGGTGGTCGGCGACTACAACTACTACTTCGACTCCAGCGCCCTGCTCCACGGCCTGACCAGCGCCAACCAGTGGCGCATCGCTGTGCTGGTGGACGAAGCCCACAACCTGGTGGAGCGGGCGCGCAAGATGTACTCGGCCGAACTCGATCAGCTGGACCTCAAGATCTTGCGCAAGACGGCCCCTGCCGTGCTGAAAAAGTCCCTCGAGCGGGTCGGCCGTCTCTGGAGCGAGCTGAACCGGGAGCAGGCCGAGGAGTACCGCGCCTACGACGCACCGCCAGACAAGCTGCTCAATGCCCTGCAGGGTGCGGTCACCGCCATCACCGACTACCTGAGCGACAACCCCACGGCCCTCGACAGCGCCCTTCAGGACTTCTACTTCGAAGCCATGCAGTTCGGCCGCATGGCCGAGCAGTTCGACAGCCATTCGCTGTTCGACCTGAGCAAGCGCCCCGGCAAGGGCGGCCGCAGCCTGTCACGCCTGTGTCTGCGCAACCTGGTACCGGCCCCCTTCCTGGGCCCGCGCTTCGCGGCCAGCCGCTCCACCGTGCTGTTCTCCGCCACCCTCGATCCGCGCCACTACTACAGCGACCTGCTGGGGCTGGCACGCAACACGCCCTGGCTGGAGGTGGACTCGCCCTTTCGTGCGGAGCAGCTGCAGGTCCGCGTGGCCGCCAACCTGTCCACCCGCTACCAGCACCGCGCCGCGTCGGTGGCGCCCATAGCCCGGCTGATATCCCGGCAATTCGCGGAGCGCCCGGGCAACTACCTGGCGTTCTTCAGCAGCTACGACTACCTGCAGCAAGTCGCCGGCCTGTTCGCCCGCGAGCACCCGCAGGTGCCCATCTGGCTGCAGGCGCGACAGATGGATGAAGCCGAGCGCCAGGCCTTCATCCAGCGCTTCGAAGCCGGCGGCAGGGGAATAGGCTTCGTCGTGCTCGGCGGGGCCTTCGGCGAAGGCATCGACTTGCCGGGCGAACGCCTGATCGGCGCCTTCATCGCCACCCTCGGCCTGCCACAACTGAATCCGGTGAACGAACAGCTCAAGCAGCGCATGGCCGAACTCTTCGGAGCCGGCTACGACTACGCCTATCTCTATCCCGGCCTGCAGAAGGTGGTGCAAGCGGCCGGTCGGGTCATCCGCACGACCGAGGACCGGGGCGTGGTGCACCTGATCGACGACCGCTTCGCCCGGCCGGACGTGCAGCGGCTGCTACCCAGCTGGTGGGCAATCGATAACGTGTAGAGGCGAATTCATTCGCCAAGCAGGCCGCAGGTCTGCCCACCCTCTCCCAGAGGGAGAGGGGAGAAAGCGGTCCGCCGGGTTGCCCGCAGCGTGTCCTAGCGCCGGCAAGCACCCATATCCACCTTGCCCACGAACGGATTGCCATAGCCCATCACGCAGGCCACCCGCTGGTTGCGGTTGCGCTCCCAGGCTTCCACCGGATACTGGCGGTTCCAGGCGTTGTAGAGCTTGCGGTCCTGGCTGGACAGGCGCAGGTCGTAGCGGTCGCTCATGTAGAAGTAGGTACGGGCGATCATCCCGCGGATCTGCTGGCGCGGCATCGCCTTGCGTGCCTTGAAGTCCACCACCATGGGGCAGGCGCCATATTGGCCGGGTTTCTGCGGCAGCCAGGCGAAACTGTAGTTGCTGCGGTCGCCATTCACCTCGCCGATGCTCGGCACCAGGTTGTGCAGGTCGGCCTCGGCGCGCCGGTAGGTGGGATCGTTCTCGGCGCAGTTCTTGCGGCCGCCGTTCTGCCAGCACTGGCGCTGATGGCCGATCACCCAGGCCGGCACTATGTGCTCCCACTCGATGCGCCTGGCCCTCTGCGGGGCCTTCCGCGGCACGTAGCCGCAGCTCTTCAGGTCCACCCGATTGCCTTCGTAGCGGCAGCCGCAATAGAACTCCACCGGGTGGGTGGCATAGAGCTTCCAGGCGACCTTCTTGGCCTCGTTGAAAGTACGGGGAGCGGCGGCTTCTGTTGCGGCGGAAAACAGTAGGCAAAACAGCAGGATAGAGCGAATCATCAGGCTTCTTTCTTTCCGGTACTGCGTCAGTGGGAAATGACTGACAACAGATTTTTCCTTTGGTTTGGTTGCCATCAGACCGCGGCAACTGCTATCTGTATAAATATACAGTAATTCAGGAAAAGTCCTATGCCTGTATCAGCCCCGATCCGATTGCCAATCCCAGATCAACCTGCTCCATCGAACATCCCATTGCCTTACCAGCTACCGCTGCCCTTCCCGCCCCGCGGCCAGGTACAACCCCTGCACGCCAGCCGGCGGCTGCACTGATTCCACGCGAGGCCCCAGAGATGCTGGATGTACGCCAGTTGAAATACACCGTGAGCCGCATGGCGCCGGAAGAGATACGCGAAGCCGTGGAAGAACTGCGCCTGGAAGGCCTGGTCACCGACGGCAAGACGCCCTTCGGCCGCCTGCACTTCAACACCTGCCTGGCGGAAATCGAGGCACTGTTCCAGCGCGCCGGCTATCACCGGCAGCTCGATGTGGTGGGCTATCAGGGCCAGGCCTACGCCCTGTTCGACCCGGCCCGCTGGGAGCCGGTACAGGTGTTGAGGTGGCTGAAGGACTATGTGGATTCGCGAGAGATCGAAAGCGCCTAGTCGTGGGCTGAGGTCCGTCCTTCGCACTGATCGTAGGGGGATAGAGCTTTTTCTATCCACCACCGGAGCGGCCCCTGACCTCGCCGGTGGACATGAAAAACGATGTCCACCCTACAACCGTGCCCAGCACACGCCTCAGCGCTTCTGCGCATAGGCCATGAACAGCCCGCTGCCGACGATGATGGCGATGCCCAGCAGCCCGACCTGGTCCGGCGCATGCTTGAACAGCAGCAGGCCCAGCAGGCCGGCGAAGACGATCTGCCCATAGCCGAAGGGCGCCAGCAAGGGTGGGGATGCATGGCGGAAGGCCTGGGTCAGCAGCATGTGCCCGCCCATGCCGCAGGTGCCGAGCGCCAGCATCAGCAGGCTGTGGCCGAGGCTGTCCGGCAGGTGCCAGAAGAACGGCACCAGGGCGCTCATCACCAGGGTGTTGGTCAGCCCGGTGATGAAATTGCTGGTGGCCGAGCTGTCGGTTCGGGAAACGATGCGCGTCAGCAGCTGGTAGAAGGCGAAACACACGGCCGCCGAGAGGGGGAAGAGGATCGCCGGGGTGAACAGCGCACTGCCCGGCCGCACGATCAGCAGCACCCCGCCGAACCCCACCAGCACCGCCGCCCACTGGGCGCGGGACACCCGTTCCTTCAGCAGCGGCACTGACAGCGCTGTGACCAGCAAGGGCGCCAGGAAGATCACCGAAGTCGCCTCCGCCAACGGGATATGCCGCAGACCTGTGGTGAACAGCAGGCTCACCCCGACCAGGCAGAGTGCTCGCGCCACCTGCAACAGCGGGCGCCTGGTGCGCAGCACACGCGTGCCCTCCCTCGGCAACAGGAAGCCTGCCATCAGCAGGGTGTGCACCAGGTAACGCACCCAGACCACCATGACGATGGGATAGAAGGCCGACAGGTACTTGGAAATCGCGTCGTGGCTGGAAAACAGGAAGGTGGCCAGGCAGACCAGGACAATGCCTTTCAGCGGCTGGTCGATGCGTGGCGACAGGGGGCTTTGCGAGCTCATCAAGGGTCCGGGATGTCTGCGGCGATGGACTTGGTAGCAGACTAACGATTAGGCGCCTCAAGATATCGGCTAAGCCCCGGAGACTCAAGGGCCGGACAGCGGGGCGAACCCTGCAGGAGCGAATTCATTTGAACTTGGGAAACCACGTCCTTGGGGCGTGGTCATGAGTCAGCGGCTCTGCCTGTGACGATTCGAATACCCAGGCTAGCAGGATGAAGCCTATGCGGTAGGGTGCGCCGTGCGCACCGGCGGTTTCAATCCCGGAATCGGTGCGCGCAGCGCACCCTAGGGTCCAGGCCAGGCGAAAGGGGGCGGTCTTGTGCAGGGGGAGGATTCGCCCTCTTCCAGGGGGCTAGCGCAAGTCCACGTTCTACGAACGTGGATGTTTACTCGCGATCCTGGCCGCAGGCCCGGCCTGGAATCACAAGGGGCAGCGGCGCTGCCCTTCGCGAATGAATTCGCTCCTACAAGATGCCGCCTTACGAACTGGCCGACATGAAAAAAGCCCCAGCAGGTGCCGGGGCGAACCGGGCGCCCGGGACCGCCGACACAACCTGGCCCAGGGCTGCCCATGGGGCTGGAGAGCCCGTCACTCGATGATGTTGAAGTCCTTCAGGTGCTCGTCGGAGATCTCCAGGCCCAGGCCCGGCAGGTTGTCATCCAGCTGGATATAGCCGTCGACCGGCTGCGGCTCGCCCTTGAACACGTAGTAGAAGAGCTCGTTGCCGACCTCGACGTCGAACACCGGGAAGAACTCGGCCATGGGCGAAGCGGTGCTGGCCATGGTCAGGTGGTAGTTGTGCATCTGCCCGGCGTGGGGGATCACCGGCACCGACCAGGCTTCGGCCATGGCGTTGATCTTGCGCGCCGCGGTGATGCCGCCGACGCGGTTGGTGTCGTACTGGATCACGTCCACCGCGCGGCGCTCCAGGAGGTCCTTGAAGCCGTAGGAGGTGAACTCGTGCTCGCCGCCGGAGATCGGCATGATGCCCATCTTCTTCAGCTCCACGTAGCCTTCGATGTCGTCGGCGATCACCGGCTCTTCCAGCCAGCGCGGCTCGAACTCGGCCAGTTTCGGCAACATGCGGCGGGCGTACTCCAGGGTCCAGCCCATGTAGCACTCGAGCATGATGTCCACGTCCGGGCCGGCCAGCTCACGCAGCGCGCGAACCTGCTCGATGTTCCTGCGCATGCCCGCCGGGCCATCCTTGGGCCCGTAGCCGAAGCGCATCTTCAGCGCGGTGAAGCCCTGGTTCAGGTAGCCCTGGGCCTCTTCCAGGAACAGGTCGAGGTTGTCGTTGGCGTAGAGCTTGGAGGCGTAGGTCCAGATCTTCTCCTTGGTGCGGCCGCCCAGCAGCTTGAACACCGGCTTGTTCACCGCCTTGCCCATGATGTCCCAGATGGCCAGGTCCACCGCCGAGATGGCGGCCATGCCGATGCCCTTGCGGCCCCAGGCGTGGCTGCGGCGATACATCTTCTGCCAGATGTACTCGTAGTCGAAGGGGTCTTCGCCGATGGCGATGGGCGCCAGGTACAGGTCGATGATCTCCTTGGCCACACGCGGGGCCAGGGCGCAGTTGCCGATGCCGACGATACCGGTGTCGGTCTCCACCTCGACTACCAGCCAGCCGTGGAAGCGGAACGAGCCCATGGCGTCGCCACGCTCGAAGAGGATGTCGGTGGCGTTGGTGCAGAAGTGCGCCTGGGGCGGCACCACCTTGCCCTTCCACTCGAATACGCGGGTACGGATGGATTTGATCTTCATGGTCACAGCTCCTTTCACTGCATGTCAGTTCGCGCGGGCCGGCTTGAGCGCCGTCTCGTCTGCGGTTTTTCGGGTGTTCAGGCGGAGGATCAGCAAGGCGCCGATCACAGCGACCACGGCCAGGGCGAACATGCCGGCACGGGGGTCACCGAACTGGGTCTCCATCAGGGTCTTCAGGTTGGGCGCGACGAAGCCGCCGAGGTTGCCCAGGGAGTTGATCAGGGCGATGCCACTGGCTGCGGCGGCACCGCTCAGGTAGCCGGTGGGGATGGTCCAGAACAGCGGCTGCACCGAGACGAAGCCGGAGGCGGCGAAGCAGAAGGCGATCACCGCGAAGGCCAGGTTGGGGCTCAGGGCCGAGGCGGCGATGCCGGCGGCGGCCATGGCCAGCATGCAAACGGCCAGGATGCGGTGCTTGCCGGTGCGGTCGGCATGGCGGGTGACCAGGCGGGTCACCACCAGGGCGCAGGCCCAGGGGATGGCGGTGAGCAGCCCGACATTCAGGCCGACGTTGCCATCGAGGAAGCTGGCGATGCGGGTGGGCAGGTAGAAGACCACGCCGTACACGCTCATCTGCACGGTGAAGTAGACCAGGCAGAACTTCAGCACCTGGCCGCTGCGCAGGGCACTGAGGAAGCCGTGGGGGCTGTGCCCGCGCTTCTGTGCGTCCTCTTCGGCCAGTTTCTCTTCCAGCGCGGTCTTCTCTTCCTCGCTGAGCCAGCGGGCATGGCGTGGGCGGTCCACCAGGTAGAAATAGGCGGCGATACCCACCACCGAGGCCATCAGCCCCTCCACCACGAACAGCCACTGCCAGTTGGTCAGGCCGAACACGCCATGGAACTCCAGCAGCCAGCCGGACAGCGGCCCGCCCAGCACCAGCGCCAGGGGCAGGCCGAAGTAGAACAGGCCCAGCGCCTGGCCGCGGCTCTGCGCGGGGAACCAGTAGGTGAGGTAGAGGATGATGCCCGGGAAGAAACCGGCCTCGGCCACGCCCAGCAGGAAACGCAGCACGTAGAAGGCCATGGCACTGTCGGCGAACATCATGGCCGCCGACACCAGGCCCCAGGTCACCATGATCCGGCACAGCCAGACGCGGGCGCCGAGGCGGTGCAGCATCAGGTTGCTCGGCACCTCGAAGCAGGCGTAGCCGATGAAGAAGATGCTCGCACCGAAGGCGAAGGCGGCATCGCCAAGGCCGGTGTCGGCCTGCAGGAAGGTGCGCGCGTAGCCCACGTTGGCCCGATCGATGAAGGCCAGCACGTACATCAGGATAAGGAAAGGCAGCAGCCGCAAGCGGCTCTTGGCGATGGCCGATGAAAGCACATCGGGCAGGGAAGTCGTCGTTGTCATTGTTGTGTCCTTCTGGAGCCGGTGATCGCCTTGCGAGGCAGCAAGGCGGGCTTCTTGTAGCTGTTCCAACGAGGCGCCAGGCGCTTTCGTCAAGGCCGACTCTAGCCAGCGCGGCGCCCGGCGAATAATCACTTGTGCTCAGTCAGTGATAACCCCAGGAAATACATATCCGATAGACATCTTTCCGAGAGTTATCGATCACAGATCACCGGAGCAGCACGAAAACCGCGCTCACCCGGAAGGGTGGCGCGGCATCGAAAAGCGGGAGGAGATAGTGGTGGCGCGGGCCTCAGGCCCGATTGCGCCCCATGCGGCAAGCGATCTCGAAGGCCTGGCGGGTGGCGCCGACATTGGCCCTGCCCTGCCCCGCGATATCGAATGCGGTGCCGTGGGCGGGAGTGGTGATGGGGATGGGCAGGCCACCCTGCACGGTGACCCCACGGGAGAAGCCCATCAGCTTGATCGCGATCTGGCCCTGGTCGTGGTACATGGTCACCACCGCGTCGAAGGCCCTGGCGTCGCCCTGCACCTTGAGGAAGATGGTGTCCGCCGGATAGGGCCCGTCGGCGTCGATGCCCTGCTCCTGCGCCGCGCGCACGGCGGGACCGATGATGTCCAGCTCCTCGCGGCCGAAGCTGCCGTTGTCGCCGTTGTGCGGATTGAGGCCGCAGACTCCGATGCGCGGTTTCTCCAGCCCGCTGCGCTTGAGCGCGGTGTCGATCAGGCGAATCGCTTCCACCACCCGCTGCTGACTCATCAGGCCCGGCACCTCGGCCAGGGCCACGTGGGAGGTCACCCGCGAAGTCCAGAGGTTGTCCAGCACATTGAACTCGCAGAAGGGGCCGTGGAAGTCCAGGTACTCGGCGAACCAGTGCAGCTCATCGCTGTGAGCCATTCCGGCCATGTGCAGCGAGGTCTTGTTCAGCGGGCCGAACAGGATGGCGTCGGTGACCCCGTCGGCGGTAAGGCGCAGCGCCACCTCCAGGGTGTCCAGGCTGTAGCGGCCACCCACCACGCTGGCCTCGCTGCGCGGGAACGGGCCTTCGGCGGCGCCGCGGAAGTTGTAGAACAGCGGGACCTCGTCGGTGAATTCCAGCTCGTCCGGGGCGGTCACCGGCCGGTAGGGAAACTCGCAGCCGGCGATTTGCATGCCCCTGCGCATCTCCGCCTCGTCGGCGATCAGCAGCACCCGGGCCTGGCGGCGCACCTCGGGTTCGGCCAGCAGCCGGGCGATCAGCTCCGGACCTATGCCGGCGGGGTCGCCCAGGACCATGGCGATACGGGGAAGGCGGGTGTTGCTCATGCGGTCGTCCTCATGTCGGTAGCGCCCTGCGGCAGGCGGAAGGCCGTGGGCTGGGTACGGTAGATGCGTTGCGCGTTGCTGCAGAAGAATCGTTCCTGCGCCGCGTATGGCAGGTCGGCGACGATGCGCTTGAAGCCGCCGTAGATGTCGTCGAAGGAGCCGCAGAGGCTATCCACCGGGAAGTTGCTGGCGAACATGGCCCGCTCGCCACCGAACATGGCGATGGTCTCGCGCACTATCCAGGCGTTGTCCTCGGCACGCCAGGGCTTGCCGGCCTGGCCGATGCCGGAGATCTTCACCGCCACGTTGGGCAGTTCGGCGAAGCGCGCCATGGCGGCGTGCCAGCCGGCCAGGCCCGCTTCGCTGCGGTCCGACGGCAGCCCGGCGTGGTTGAGGATCAGCAGGGTTTCCGGGAAATCCCGCGCCAGGGTCTCGGCCTCCGGCAGGTTCCACCAGGGGGTCTGCAGATCGAAGTGCAGAGCGTGGCGGGCGAGCTCCGCATAACCCCGGCGCCAGCCCTCGTCGCTCATCAGGCTGCGGCATTGGCCGACCTCGTCCGGCCGCGCCGGGCCACCGGGCTTGTGGCGCACGCTGCGCACCCGCTCGAAGTCTGCCTGGGCGGCCAGCACCTCGGCGGCGTCCGGCGCATCCAGCCAGGCCTGGGCCACCACCGCGTTGGGCGCACCATAGCGGGCCGCCACCTGGTGGATGAAACGGGTCTCGCCGATGGGATCACGCGGGTCCCACTCGGTTTCCACATAGACCGTGGCCACCACCCGGTGCTCGCCGGCGTCTGCCAGGTAATCCTCCGGGAAATAGCGGCGCTTGATAGCGCTGTAGTCGCCATAGCGGAAGGGGATGTTCGCCTCCGCCGACAGCCAGGGGTGGTAGTTGCGCTGCGGGTCCCAGAAGTGATGGTGGGCGTCGGTAATGGGGCCGTCGTAGAGCCGTTGCTCAGGCATCTTTCACCTCGTTGTTGTCCAGGCCGATGAGCAGGGTGCCGACGACGAACAGCGCCGAGCAGCCGGCGAAGAAGCCGAGGACGCCGGCATAGCCGCCGAAGTACTGGAGGATCACGCCGACTAGGATCGGCACCAGGATGCCGCCCAGGCTGCCGGCCAGGTTCATCACCCCGCCGATCAGGCCGACCCGCGCCGGCGCCGCCAGCAATGCCGGGAAGCTCCAGTAGAGGCTGCCCCACATGAGGAAGAAGGCGGTCAGGCAGAGCAGCGCCACGGCAGCGTAGGCGTCGTGCAGGGTGGGCAGCAGCATGAAGGCGCCCAGCGCCACCAGGCCGGAGAGCGTCAGCAGGCCCTTGGCCGCCAGGCCACGACGGACGCCCTTGCGGATCAGGGCGTCGCAGAGGAAGCCGCCGCAGAGCGAACCCGCCGCACCGCAAAGGAAGATGATGAAGGTGGCGGCGCCTATGCCCTTGATGTCGAAGCCGCGGGCCTGGGCCAGGTAACTGGGGCCCCAGGTGAGCAGGCCGAAGAACACCATGGCCCAGCTGGCGCGGCCCAGCAGCATGCCGGAGAGGGAACGGGCGGCGATGCCGAGGCCCTTCACCTGCTGGCGGGCGGCCTGGGCGACCGAGCTGCTGCGGCCGGCGTTGATGCGCTCCAGCTCGGCGGCATTGACGTCCGGGTGCAGCGCCGGGTCATCCCGCAGGTAGCGCCAGGCCAGCCAGGCCATGGCCAGGGTGGCGATGCCGGCGACGAAGAAGGCGATGCGCCAGGAGCCGAGCACGGCGATCAGGTAGGCGATGATCAGGCCGCCCAGGGCGACGCCCAGCGGTCCGCCGCAATCCATCAGCACGGCGCCGCGGCTGCGCTCGCCGGGCGCCAGCCAGAGGGAGTTGAGCTTGCCGCCGGAGGGGAACAGCGGCGCTTCGGCGGCCCCCAGGGCGACCCGCGCGAAGAGCAGCGAGAGCCCACCGGTGGCGAAGGCGGCCAGGGTCTGGAACAGGCCCCAGAGGCCGGTGGACCAGCCGATCACCCGGCGCGGGCCGTAGCGGTCGATCAGCCAGCCGCCGGGGATCTGCAGCAGGGCATAGGCCCAGAAGAAGCTGCTGAGAATCAGCCCCTGCATGCTCGGCGAGAGGTCGAACTCCTTGCCGATGGTAGGCATGGCGATGGACAGCGAGACGCGGTCGATCAGGTTGATCACCGTGAGGGCGAAGATGATGGCGAAGATCCGCCAGCGGACGCGGGAGGGACGCGCCGTCCCGGCGTGGTCGGTGGAAGCAGGTGTAGGGGGCAGGCTGTGCGCTGCACTCGGATGAGCCATGGCTCTGACCTCTTTATCGTTCTTGTAGTCGGTGTTGCCGGCAGGCCTGGGCGCTGTCCGGCATGGGGGCACTATTTCAAGGCCGAGCGATAACCGTCTAATCAAAACTCCTCATAGGCGTATTCCCTGGGGATATACATCAACCTCTGCAGCCCATCCAACGGCTCTACCGGGGCAACCGATAACCCCAAGCTATCGCTGTATGCGATTTATTGAGTAGACGGAATATTTCGCCCTTCCCACACTCGGCCCCACTTATAACAAGCACAAGAAGAGGCCCATCATGCGAACTCCCCCTGTTCGTCATTTCGCTCACCTGCTCACTGGCTGCGCCCTACTCTGCTCCACCGCCATCCCCGCCTTCGCCAGCACCTGGCAACCGGAAAAGAACGTCGAGATCGTCGTCGCCGGCGGTCCCGGCGGCGGCACCGACCAGCTCGGCCGCCTGATCCAGTCGATCATCAGCCAGCACAAGCTGCTGGACGTGAACACCGTGGTGATGAACAAGGGCGGCGGAAACGGCGCCGAAGCCTTCCTCGACATGAAGCTGGCCAAGGGCGATCCCGAGCGCCTGGTGATCGGCACCAACAACGTCTACCTGCTGCCCCTGGTGGCCAAGCTCGGCTACCAGTGGACCGACCTGACCCCGGTGGCCGCCGTCGCCGAGGACGACTTCATCCTCTGGACCTACCAGGGTGCGCCCTGGGTGGACGCCAAGGGTTACTACGAACAGGTCAAGGCCGACCCGGCGAAGATGCGCATGGGCGGCAGCCAATCCAAGGACGTCGACCAGACCCTGACCCTGCTGCTGAACCAGACCACCGGCAGCAAGCTCACCTACATCCCCTTCAAGAGCGGTAGCGAAGCGGCCACCCAGTTGGCCGGCAAGCACATCACCTCCAACGTCAACAACCCGGCCGAAAGCCTCAGCCAGTGGCGCGGCAACCAGGTGCAGCCGCTCTGCGTGTTCAGCCAGGCGCGCATGACCTACACGGAGAAGGTCGCCGGCGACAAATCCTGGGCCGATGTCCCCACCTGCAAGGAGCAAGGGCTGGAGGTGGACCAGTACCGTTTCCCCCGCACAGTGTTCATGGCCGGCGACATCACTCCCGAGCAGCGCGACTTCTATGTCGAGCTGCTGCGCAAGGTCAGCCAGACGCCCGAGTTCAAGGCCTACGTCCAGCGCAACGCCCTGGTACCCACCTTCCTCGCTGGCGACGAGTTGACCGCCTACATCGAGAAGGACACCGCCCGGGTGACCCCGGTCTTCCAGCAGGCCGGCTGGCTGCGCAAGTGATCCAGCACGGGCGCCGCCCCGCGCGGCGCCCGCCAGTGGAGTGAGACCATGTCCAGAAACCACGATTCGTCCGCGCTGGTCGGCACCCGCTGGGTGGAAGCCGGCCTCGCGCTGTTCACCGCCGCCCTGGGCGGCGTGGTGATGGCCGGCAGCCATGCCAGCGGTATCGGCTGGGGCGACGCCGGCCCGGAGCCGGGCTACTTCCCCTTCTATATCGGCCTGCTGCTGACCACCGCCAGCCTGGCCAACCTGCTGTTGACGCTGCTGCGCTGGCGCGCCCTGGGCGAAGCCTTCGTCAGCCGTGGCGCGTTCCGCCAGGTGCTGGCGGTGTTCCTGCCCATCGCCCTGTACATCGCCTGCATGCCCTTCACCGGCATCTACCTGGCCTCGGCGGGCTTCATCGCCTGGTTCATGTGGCGCGACCGCCAGCGCGAGCAACGCTACGGCCTGCCGGCCATCCTCGCCGTTTCCTGCGGCGCGGCCCTGGCCAGCTACCTGATCTTTGCGCTCTGGTTCAAGGTGCCGCTGCAGGCCGGTCCGCTGGCCATGCTGGGAGGACTGCTGAAATGAGCGAACTCGAAGCCCTGATGCACGGCATGAACCTGATCCTCACCCCGGGCCACATCGGCCTGATGGTGGTGGGGGTGCTGCTGGGCATACTGGTGGGCGTGCTGCCCGGCCTGGGCGCGCCCAACGGCGTGGCCCTGCTGCTGCCGCTGACCTTCACCATGGAGCCGGTGTCGGCCATCATCCTGCTCTCCTGCATGTACTGGGGGGCGCTGTTCGGCGGCTCGATCACCTCGATCCTGTTCAATATCCCCGGCGAGCCATCGTCGGTTGCGACCACCTTCGACGGCTACCCCATGGCCCGCCAGGGCAAGGCCGGCGAAGCGCTGACCGCCGCCTTCACCTCTGCCCTGCTGGGCGCCCTGGTGGGCGTGCTGCTGTTGACCTTCCTCTCCACCCGCATCGCCGAATTCGCCATGGCGTTCAGCTCGCCGGAATTCTTCGCCGTCTACCTGCTGGCCTTCTGCACCTTCATCGGCATGAGCAAGAACCCACCGCTGAAGACGGTGGTGGCGATGATGATCGGCTTCGCCATGGCCGCGGTGGGCATGGATACCGTGTCCGGCGACCTGCGCCTGACCTTCGACCAGAGCTGGTTGCTGTCGGGCATCAGTTTCGAAGTGGCGGTGATCGGCCTCTTCGGCATCGGCGAGATCCTCTGCACCGTGGAAGAAGGCCTGGTGTTCCGCGGCGAGCGGGCGCGCATCACGCCCATGGTGATCTTCCGCACCTGGGCCAGGCTGCCGCGCTTCTGGCTGAGCTGGCTGCGCAGCGCCCTGGTGGGCTGCTGGATGGGCATCACCCCCGGCGGGCCGACGGCTGCGTCCTTCATGAGCTACAGCCTGGCGCGACGCTTCTCGAAGAACCGCGAGAATTTCGGCAAGGGCGAGATCGAAGGGGTGATCGCGCCGGAAACCGCCGACCACTCCGCGGGTACCAGCGCCCTGCTGCCGATGCTGACCCTCGGCATCCCCGGCTCGGCCACCGCCGCGGTGATGCTCGGCGGCCTGATGATCTGGGGCCTGCATCCGGGACCGACGCTGTTCGTCGAGCAGCACGACTTCGTCTGGGGCCTGATCGCCAGCATGTACCTGGGCAACGTGGTCAGCCTGATCGTGGTGCTGGCCACCGTGCCGCTGTTCGCCTCGATCCTGCGCATCCCCTTCTCGATCATCGCCCCGATCATCGTGATGGTCTGCGCCATCGGCGCCTACTCGGTGCACAACTCGATGTTCGACGTCGCGCTGATGCTGGGCTTCGGCGCCCTGGGCTACCTGTTCAAGAAGCTCGGCTACCCCATCGCCCCGCTGGTGCTGGCGGCCGTGCTGGGAGACAAGGCCGAGGACGCCTTCCGCCAATCCATGCTGTTCTCCAATGGCGAGCTGGGCATCTTCTGGTCCAACCCGCTGGTGGGCAGCCTGACCACGGCCGCCCTGCTGATGCTGTTCTGGCCGCTGCTGGCGCGCGGAGCCAAGGCGCTGGCCGGCGTGAATCGCGTCAAGGTGCAGCGCTCGGCGCCGTAGCCCTTCGCAGGATGGGTCGGGCGGCGTTCAGCAAGCCTGCGAGACCCATCACGGGAATCGATGGGTATCGCTCCGCTCCGCCCATCCTACGGCCCTGTGGGAGCGAATTCATTCGCGAATGAATTCGCTCCCACAATCCGATTCCACGCTCCCCGCCCCTTGGCAACGCCTGGCGATTCTTGTCAGGCTTGCCGCTCCCTGACTGCCGAGCCCCGTCCATGTCGCGCATCCCTGAAGCCGCCCTCATCCATAGCCGTCTGCGCCTGCGCCAGCTTCGCCTGATGCTCGCCCTGGAAGAGTTGGGTTCGCTGCGCCGCGCCGCCGACGAAATCGGCATGACCCAGCCGGCGGCGACCAAGATGCTCCACGAGGCCGAGGGCCTGCTCGGCGTCGAGTTGTTCGAGCGCCTGCCCCGCGGCATGCGCGCAACCCCCTTCGGCGAGACGGTGATCTACTACGCGCGCATGGTCTTCGCCGAACTCTCGGGCATGCGCGAAGAGCTGGCGGCACTGGAATCGGGCAACCTCGGCCGGGTCACGGTGGGCGCCATCCCGGCGCTGGCCTCCGGCCTGCTCACCCGCACCATCGCCACCCTGAAGAAAAGCCACCCGCGCCTGTCCATGAGCATCCAGGTGGATACCAGCGACGTGCTGGTCCAGGCCCTGCAACAGGACCAGCTGGACCTGGTGCTGGGGCGCATCCCCACCGGCGCGCGGGCCGATGACCTGCTGTTCGACAGCCTGGGGGAAGAAGAGCTCTGCGTGATCGCCGGCGCCCAGAACCCCATCGCCAACGCCGAGAACCTGACCTGGACCGAGTTGCAGAACATGACCTGGGTCCTGCAGCAACACCCCAGCCCGATGCGCGCCATCGTCAACCAGGCGTTCCACAATGCACGGGTCGACATCCCCAACAGCATCGTCGAGACCACGTCCATCATGACCCTGCTCTCGCTGCTGCAGCAGACCGACATGATCGGCGTCACCCCGCGCTCGGTGGTGGAGGACTACCCCGGCCGCCACCTGCTGGCAGTGCTGCCCATCGCCTTCGAACCACGCCTGCCGCCCTTCGGCCTGATCACTCGCCGCCATCGCATCAAGTCCTCGGCGATGCAGGCCTTCATCAGCGCGGTGAAAGCGGAGCAGGCCCTGGCGGAGGACTGACCGGGCATCGAACCGACTCGCACAATCGCGGGAGGTGGAATTACAATCACCATATCAATGCTCCGACAAGGTGATCGCCATGCGCTACCCCGAAGACCACAAGGCCGAGACCCACAAACGCATCGTCGCCGAGGCGTCCCGCCGCTTCCGCGCCGACGGCATCGACGCTACCGGTCTGCAGCCGCTGATGAAGGCCCTGGGGCTGACCCACGGCGGTTTCTACGCACACTTCAAGTCCAAGGACGCCCTGGTGGAGGAGGCGCTGCAGGCGGCGGCGAACGATGCCAACGCCCAGTGGACCAAGGCCTTCGCCAAGGAGCAGCCTCTGAAGAACTTCGTCGAACGCTACCTCTCGCCCCAGCATCGCGCGCACCCGGAGCAGGGCTGCCCGCTGCCAACCATGGCGGCTGAGCTGGGTCAGCGCGGTAATGCCAGCCCCATCACCGATGGCGTGCTGGCCGGTCTGCTGGAACGTATGGAGAAGGAAACCGGCAGCAACGAGCAGAGCCTGGCCATGCTCGCCACCTTGGTGGGCGCCCTGACCCTGTCCCGCAGCGTAGCCAGTGAGGAACTGTCCGACCGCATCCTGGACAGCGCCCGCCAGAGCCTCCTCGCCCAGGTCGAGGCCGCGCAAGCCGCCAAGGCCTGACGCCGCCGGCACCACCCGTCGCCTGCCGCTCCACGCCCTCGGCATCCGCCGAGGGCCGCCTATGCTTTCCAGATCGGGACCGAAGCCGGCTGCACCCGGGTTGCACCCCACATCTTCCAGCCCGCTTGCCGCTGTATAGCCCTCGGAATCCCTGGCACTCACCAGGACAGGGTGCAACCATTTCCGGACACAACTTCGACCTTTTGTCCGGACAGCGTCGTCTGACACGCAACCTTTGGTTGCACCCGGTTGCACCCCTTGTAGGACATCGCTACTCTTTGCGCCGCTAACGCCGTGCGACCACGGCTGAAAAGAGGACAAGAAATGGCTACGAGCACCACCCTTGGCGTGAAACTGGACGAGGCAACCCGCGATCGTCTCAAGGAAGCTGCGCGCAGGATCGAGCGCACCCCGCACTGGCTGATCAAGCAAGCGATCTTCAGCTACCTCGAGGCTCTGGAAAGCGGCATGACCCTGCCGGAACTCCAGGGTATCGCCCAGCGCCTGGCCGAGGGTGACCACGACGCGCTCGAAGCCCTGCCCGAGTCCGCCCACCAGCCGTTCCTCGATTTCGCCGAAAGCATCCTGCCGCAATCCGTGCTGCGCGCCGCGATCACCGCCGCCTACCGCCGCCCCGAGCAGGAAGCCGTGCCCATGCTGCTGGAGCAGGCGCGCCTGCCCGCCGAGATGGCCGAAGCCGCCTACAAGCTGGCCTATGGCATCGCCGAGAAGCTGCGCAACCAGAAGAGCGCCGGCGGCCGCGCCGGCATCGTCCAGGGCCTGCTGCAGGAGTTCTCCCTGTCCTCCCAGGAAGGCGTGGCGCTGATGTGCCTGGCCGAAGCCCTGCTGCGCATCCCGGACAAGGCCACCCGCGACGCCCTGATCCGCGACAAGATCAGCACCGGCAACTGGCAGCAGCACCTGGGCCAGAGCCCGTCGATGTTCGTCAACGCCGCCTCCTGGGGCCTGCTGATCACCGGCAAGCTGGTATCGACCCACAACGAGACCGGCCTCTCCAGCTCGCTGAACCGCATCATCGCCAAGAGCGGCGAGCCGGTGATCCGCAAGGGCGTGGACATGGCCATGCGCCTGATGGGCGAGCAGTTCGTCACCGGCGAGACCATCGCCGAGGCCCTGGCCAACGCCACCAACTTCGAAGCCAAGGGCTTCCGCTATTCCTACGACATGCTCGGCGAAGCCGCGCTGACCGAGGAAGACGCCCAGCGCTACTACGCCTCCTACGAGCAGGCCATCCACGCCATCGGCAAGGCCTCCCACGGCCGCGGCATCTACGAAGGCCCGGGCATCTCCATCAAGCTCTCCGCCCTGCACCCGCGCTACAGCCGCGCCCAGTACGAGCGCATGATGGGCGAGCTGTACCCGCGCCTCTTGTCCCTGACCCTGCTGGCCAAGCAATACGACATCGGCATCAACATCGACGCCGAGGAAGCCGACCGCCTGGAAATCTCCCTCGACCTGCTCGAGCGCCTCTGCTTCGAGCCGTCGCTCAAGGGCTGGAACGGCATCGGCTTCGTCATCCAGGCCTACCAGAAGCGCTGCCCGTACGTGATCGACTACGTGATCGACCTCGCCCGCCGCAGCCAGCACCGCCTGATGATCCGCCTGGTGAAGGGCGCCTACTGGGACAGCGAGATCAAGCGCGCCCAGGTCGACGGCCTGGAAGGCTTCCCGGTCTACAGCCGCAAGGTCTACACCGACATCTCCTACATCGCCTGCGCGCGCAAGCTGCTGGGCGTGCCCGAGGTCATCTACCCGCAGTTCGCCACCCACAACGCCCACACCCTGTCGGCCATCTACCAGATCGCCGGGCAGAACTACTACCCGGGCCAGTACGAGTTCCAGTGCCTGCATGGCATGGGCGAACCCCTGTACGAGCAGGTGGTGGGCAAGGTGTCCGAAGGCAAGCTGAACCGTCCGTGCCGCATCTACGCGCCGGTCGGCACCCACGAGACGCTGCTGGCCTACCTGGTCCGCCGCCTGCTGGAAAACGGCGCCAACACCTCCTTCGTCAACCGCATCGCCGACCACAGCATCTCCATCAAGGAACTGGTGGAAGACCCGGTGGCCAGCGCCGAAGCCATGGCCAGCGTCGAAGGCGCCCTCGGCCTGCCGCACCCGCGCATCCCGCAGCCCAAGGCCCTGTATGGCGAGGCCCGGGTGAACTCCAGCGGCATCGACATGGCCAACGAACACCGCCTGGCCTCCCTGTCCAGCGCCCTGCTCTGCGCCGGCCACGCCGATTGGCGCGCCCAGCCGATGCTCGGCTGCCCGGCCAGCGAAGGCCCGAGCGAGCCCGTGCTGAACCCGGCCGACCACCGCGACGTGGTCGGCCACGTGCAGAACGCCACCACCGCCGACGTCGGCAACGCCGTACTGGCCTCCATCACCGCCGCGCCGATCTGGCAATCCACCCCGCCGGTGGAGCGCGCCGCCGCCCTGGATCGCGCCGCCGACCTGATGGAAGCCGAGATGCAGCCGCTGATGGGCATCCTCGTCCGCGAAGCCGGCAAGACCTTCGCCAACGCCATCGCCGAAGTGCGCGAGGCCGTGGACTTCCTGCGCTACTACGCCGCCCAGGCGCGCCACGACTTCGCCAATGACAGCCACCGCCCGCTGGGCCCGGTGGTCTGCATCAGCCCCTGGAACTTCCCCCTGGCGATCTTCACCGGCCAGGTGGCCGCGGCCCTTGCCGCCGGCAACACCGTGCTGGCCAAGCCGGCCGAGCAGACCCCGCTGATCGCCGCCCAGGCCGTGCGTATCCTGCTCCAGGCCGGCGTGCCGGAAGGCGTGGTGCAGCTGCTGCCGGGCCTCGGCCACACCGTGGGCGCTGCCCTGGTGAGCGATGAGCGCGTGAAAGGCGTGATGTTCACCGGCTCCACCGAAGTCGCCGGCATCCTCGCCCGCAACGTCGCCGGCCGCCTGGACGCCCAGGGCCGCCCGATCCCGCTGATCGCCGAAACCGGCGGCCAGAACGCCATGATCGTCGACTCCTCCGCCCTCGCCGAGCAGGTGGTGACCGACGTGATCGCCTCAGCCTTCGACAGCGCCGGCCAGCGCTGCTCCGCCTTGCGCGTGCTGTGCGTGCAGGAAGACGTGGCCGACCGCGTGGTGGAAATGCTCAAGGGCGCCATGGCCGAGTGCCGCATCGGCAACCCCGAGCACCTGAACGTGGACATCGGCCCGGTGATCGACGCCGAAGCCAAGGGCAATATCGACAAGCACATCCAGACCATGCGCAGCAAAGGCCGCAGCGTGTTCCAGATCGCCCGCACCGAGGGCGACGTGATGCAGCGCGGCACCTTCGTGATGCCGACCCTGATCGAACTGGACAGCCTGGAAGACCTGGAGCGCGAGATCTTCGGCCCGGTGCTGCACCTGCTGCGCTACAAGCGCGAGGACATGGACGCCCTGCTCGACCAGATCAACGGCACCGGCTACGGCCTTACCCTGGGCGTGCACACCCGCATCGACGAGACCATCGCCAAGGTGGTGGACAAGGCCCATGCCGGCAACCTCTACGTCAACCGCAACATGGTCGGCGCCGTGGTCGGCGTGCAGCCCTTCGGCGGTGAAGGCCTGTCCGGCACCGGTCCGAAAGCCGGCGGCCCGCTCTACATGTACCGCCTGCTGGCCACCCGCCCGGTCGACGGCGTGAGCCGCACCTTCCAGCGCCTGGACGGCACCAGCGTCGCCGACACCCTGCAGCGCACCGCCCTGCAGGAGCGCATGGGCAAGCCGCTGGACGCCCTCAAGGCCTGGGCCGCGAAGAATGGCAAGGAAAGCCTGGCCGGCCTCTGCGACAGCTTCGCCGAGCTGTCCCAGAGCGGCCTGAGCCGCGTGCTCCCCGGCCCGACCGGCGAGCGCAATACCTACGTGCTGCTGCCCCGCGAGACCGTGCTCTGCCTGGCCGACGACGAGGCCGACCTGCTGACCCAGCTGGCCGCTTCCCTGGCCGTCGGCAGCAGCGTGCTCTGGGCCACCAGCGAGCTGACCGGCAAGCTGCGCGGCGCCCTGCCGAAGGCGGTGCAGGCGCGCATCCAGCTGGTCGCCGACTGGAACCAGCCCGAAGTTGCCTTCGATGCCGTCCTGCACCACGGCGACTCCGACCAGCTGCGTGGCGTCTGCCAGCAGGTCGCCTCCCGCAAGGGTCCGATCATCGGCGTCCAGGGCCTGTCCCACGGCGAGACCGCGATCCCGCTGGAGCGCCTGCTGATCGAGCGCGCCATCAGCGTCAACACCGCCGCCGCCGGCGGCAACGCCAGCCTGATGACCATCGGCTGACGACACCGCTCCACCCCGGCGCCCGCTCACGAGGCGGGCGCCGGATGCAACAGCGGAGGCCCTGCCTCCAGGCGGACCGTCCTCACCCGGGCGCATCCGCCCCACTCTCTCTTCGACGGTTGGCCGTCATCCACTGACGGCAAAAGGGGGCACGCCACAAGCGCGCCCCCTTCTTTTTTGCTTCCGAATGGCAGCGACCGATGTAGGGGCGAATTCATTCGCCAAGCAGGTCGAAGGCCTGCCCCATTGACCCTGAAGGGGGCAGCTACGCCGCCCTTGGCGATTGAAATCGCCCCTACAGAGTCATACCGCGCTTATTTCCCACCCAGGATCAGGCAGGTGGTGGAACCGGTCGCATAGAGCTTGCCGTCCACATCGTAGATACGCCCTTCGGCCAGGGCGGTGGAGCGGCCGACATGGATGATCCGACCTTCGGCACGTATCGGGCCGGTCTTCTCCGTCAGGGCACGGATGTAGCTGATGCGCAGGTCGGTAGTGGTATAGCCCTGCCCTCTTTCCAGGTTGGCGTGAATGGCGCAGCCCATGGCCGAGTCCAGCAGGGTCGCGGCATAGCCGCCGTGGACGGAACCGATGGGGTTGTAGTGCCGCATCTGCGGCACGCCCTGGAACACGAAACGCTCCTTCGACCATTCAATGGGCACGAAGCCCATCAGCTCGCCTATGGGTGGCGCCGGCAGCTCGCCTTGGCCGATACCGTCGAAGAACTCCATCGGACTGAGCGTCGCCACCTCCGCAATGCTCATGGTTCCTGGCTTGAGGCGCGCGCGGATCTCCGCTTCGGCCGCCAGCCAGACTTGCAGTTTTTCTTCGCGGGACAGATCGCTCATCGGTTTTCTCCTGGCCATAAGCAAGTTAAATGTCGCCCATAATATATACACCCGAAAGAAAACCGGAACTCCCGTTCGGAAGTTCCGGCCCGCTTCAGAGGTCCATCTGCTTGGCGATGATCTCGTTCATGATCTCCCGCGTGCCACCACCGATGGAGAGGATGCGGTTGTCGCGGTAGAGGCGCTCCACCAGGCTCTCGCGCATGTAGCCCATGCCGCCGAGGATCTGCACCGCGTCATGGGTGAGGCGGTCGGCAACATCGGTGGCGAAGTTCTTCGCCATGGAGATTTCCTTGATCACGCTTTTCCCCGCCGCCATCTTCGCCGCCTGGCGGTAGGTGAACTCGCGGGAGACTTCCAGCTGGGTGGCCATTTCCGCGAGGCGATGCTTGAGCACCTGGAACTTGCCGATGGGCCTGCCGAAGGCCTCCCGCTCCCCAGCCCACCTGAGCGATTCCTCCAGGGCCAGCTGCGAGGTCATGTTGGCCATGACGGCCAGGGCCAGGCGCTCGCTCTGGAAGTTGGCCATGATGCAGGCGAACCCCATGTTCTCCATGCCGATCAGGTTCTCCACCGGTACCCTGCAGTCATCGAAGAACAGCTCGGCGGTGTCCGAGGCCCACCAGCCCATCTTCTTCAGCTTGCGACCGACGGTGAAACCCGGTGTGCCCTTCTCCACCAGCAGCAGGCTGACGCCGCCGAAGCCCTCGCCACCGGTTCGCACCGCCACGGTGTAGCAGTCGGCACGCACACCGCTGGTGATGAAGGTCTTGCTGCCGGTAACGCGGTAGAACTCGCCATCGCGAACCGCGCGGGTCTTGAGGTTTGCCACATCCGAACCGCCGGAGGGCTCGGTGACCGCCAGGGCCATGATCTTCTCGCCGGCCAGTACCTGGGGCACGATGCGCTCGCGCAGTTCGCTACGCCCCCACTTGATCACCGGCGGCAGGCCGATATCCAGGGAGCCCAATCCGGCCACCAGCCCGCCCGAACCGCAGCGCATCAGCTCCTCGCTGGCGGCCACCTTGGCGAACAGGTCGCCCTCATGGCTGCCGCCGAACGCCTCCGGGTAACCGATTCCCAGGATGCCCGCGGCGCCGGCCTTGAGGTAAAGCTCGCGGGGAAACTCCTCGGCCTCCTCCCACTCGGCGATATGGGGGAGGATTTCCCGCTCGACGAAGCGGCGTACCGAGTCCCGCACCAACCGATGGGACTCGTCGAAGTATTCCTGATAGGCAGACATGGCAATGCTCCCGGTGAGATCGAATGAACTTACCGAGCGCTTGCTTGGTTTTCAAGGCGAGACTATTGCCAACGGCAAGGCCGTATCAGCCGTGACACTCCCCGCTCAGAGCCCGATCGGGCGACGCCCCGCCAAGGCGTGTGCCAGGGTGCCGCCGTCCACCAGCTCCAGCTCGCCGCCCAGGGGCACGCCATGGGCGATCCGGGACACGATGATGGACCTGGACACCAGCAACTGGGCTATGTAGTGGGCGGTGGCCTCGCCCTCCACCGTGGGGTTGGTGGCCAGGATCACTTCGGCGAAGCTGCCAGCCTCGATGCGCGCCATCAGCTCCGGAATGCCGATGGCTTCAGGGCCGAGCCCATCCAGGGGCGACAGGTGTCCCTTGAGCACGAAGAAGCGGCCGCGATAGCCGGTCTGCTCCACCGCGAACACATCCAGCGGTCCCTCCACCACGCAGAGCAGGGAATCGTCGCGGCGCGGATCGGCGCACTGCGGACACAGCTCTTCCTCGCTCAGGGTCCGGCACTGCTTGCAGTACCCCACCCCCTCCATGGCCGCTGTCAGCGCCTGCGCCAGGCGCAGGCCGCCGCTGCGGTCGCGCTCCAGCAGTTGCAGCGCCATACGCTGCGCCGTCTTCTGGCCTACGCCGGGCAGGATGCGCAATGCGTCGATCAGTTGGCGGATCAGCGGGCTGAAGCTCATGGGACCTCAAAGAAAGCTGCAAGCTGCAAGCTGCAAGCTGCAAGCTGCAAGCTGCAAGCTGCAAGCTGCAAATGGTTCGGGGAATCGCACCAGGCCGCAAATTCCAACTTGAAGCTTGTGGCTTGGTGCTTGCAGCTGCCTTAGAAGGGCATCTTGAAACCAGGGGGCAATTGCAGCCCCGCAGTCATGCCGGCCATCTTCTCCTGGTTGTTCTGCTCGATCTTGCGGACGGCGTCGTTCACCGCGGCAGCGATCAGGTCTTCGAGGATTTCCTTGTCTTCCTGCATCAGGCTGTCGTCCAGGGTGACGCGCTTGACGTCATGACGACCGGTCATCACCACGCTCACCAGGCCGGCGCCGGACTGACCGGTGACTTCGGCATTGGCCAGCTCTTCCTGCATCTTCTGCATCTTTTCCTGCATCTGTTGAGCCTGCTTCATCAGGCCCGCCATGCCACCCTTCATCATGGTGATTGTCCTCAGCGGTCAAGGGGTTCAATGGTGTCGGCGCGCACCTGTGCGCCGAACAGTTCGATCATTTTCAGCACCAGCGGATCGCTGGCAATGGCCTCCTCGGCCTGACGCTGACGAGCGGCGCGTTTGCGCGCAGCAGCCTGGGCCGGGGTTTCCTGCTCGGGGCGACGCACCTCCACTTCGAGCTTCAGGGTTCGCCCGTGGTACTGGTTCAGCGCATCGTTCAGCCGACGCTGCTGGTTGGCGTTGAACAGCGCGCTCTGCGCCGGATCCAGGTGCAGGCGCCAGACGTCGCCCTCCACCGCCACCAGGGTGCAGTTGGCGCCTATGTTGCCGGTCATGCCCGACAGCCCGAGCCGCGGGAACAGGTCCAGCCATTCAGCGGCAAGACCGGTGGCCGGCTGCGCCGCGGGCAACACTTCCGGCTCGGCAGCAGTCGTTTCGGCAGGGCCGAAGTCATCCAGGTAGGCGATGCTGTCGGCATCGGCCTCGTAGTAATCATCGTAGTCGCCGGGCGGCGGCTCATCGCCAGCGTCATCGACCACCACAGCCGCTTCGGGCTGGAGCTGTGCCACGGGCTCGACCTTGGCGGGCGCAGGTTCGGCAATCGGCGCCGGCTCGGGTTCAGGCCGGAATTCATCGGCGGGCACCGCCGCCACCGGAGCGGCAGGTTCCTCCCAGGGCAGGTCGACCACTGCGGCCGGGGCCTCGGCCACGGGAGCAGGCTGCTGCTCCACCACGGGCTCGGGAACGGGGTCGACCACCGGTTCGGCGACAGGCGCCTCCGGCACCGCTTCAACGGCAGGCGAAGCAAGCGGGGCCTCGACCACTGACGCGGGTGCGGGCACTTCGACCACCGGAGCCGAAGCCGCTACAGGCTCACTGACCACCGGCGCGGGCGCCTGTACGGGAGCGGGTACCGGCGTGGCAACGGCAACCGGAGCCGGCGAAGCGGCTCCGGCCACTGGGTTGTTCTGGGGATCAGTCGTGGCCTGGCTGATCCCCGGATCCTTTAGCACCACCCTCGGCGCGCCCTCGGCATCGGCCGGGCGGAACGCCAGCATACGCAGCAGCACCATCTCGAAGCCGCTGCGGGGGTCCGGCGCCAACGGCAGGTCGCGTCGGCCGATCAGCCCCATCTGGTAGTAGAACTGCACATCTTCGCCGGGCAGCGCCTGGGCCAGCGCCAGCACGCGCTCGCGGTCGCCCTGGCCGTTGTCGACGGCATCCGGCAGCACCTGGGCAATCGCCACGCGGTGCAGCACGTTGAGCATTTCGGAGAGCACGCCGTTCCAGTCCGGCCCCTGCTCGGCCAGTTGGCGCACGGCTTCCAGCAACGCGCGGGCGTCGCCCTGCAGCAGTGCATGGAGCACGCCGTAGACCTGGCCATGGTCGAGGGTACCGAGCATGGCGCGTACGTCGGCCGCCAATACCTTGCCTTCACCGAAGGCGATGGCCTGGTCGGTGAGGCTCATGGCGTCGCGCATGGAACCGTCGGCGGCACGGCCCAGCAGCCAGAGCGCGTCGGTCTCGAAGGGTACGTTCTCGGCGCCGAGCACGTGGCTCAGGTGTTCCACCACGCGCTCCGGCGGCATGTTCTTCAGGGAGAACTGCAGGCAGCGCGAAAGAATGGTGACGGGCAGCTTCTGCGGGTCAGTGGTGGCCAGCAGGAACTTGACGTGGGGCGGCGGCTCTTCGAGGGTCTTCAGCAGGGCGTTGAACGAGTGCGTGGAGAGCATGTGCACTTCGTCGATCAGGTAGACCTTGTAACGGCCGCGGCTGGGGGCGTACTGCACGTTGTCGAGCAGTTCGCGGGTGTCCTCCACCTTGGTGCGGCTGGCGGCGTCCACTTCGATCAGGTCGACGAAGCGACCCTCATCGATCTCCCGGCAGACCGAGCATTGCCCGCAGGGGGTGGAGCTGATGCCGGTTTCGCAGTTCAGGCACTTGGCGAGGATACGCGCGATGGTGGTCTTGCCGACACCACGGGTACCGGTGAACAGGTAGGCATGGTGCAGGCGCTGGTTATCCAGGGCATTGATCAAGGCTTTCAGCACATGGGTCTGGCCGACCATTTCGCGGAACGAGCGCGGACGCCATTTACGTGCAAGAACCTGATAACTCATTGAAAACCATCGCGTCTGGGAGAGCTGAAGGAGCTAATGCTAGCGGAGCGATGCACAAATTGCATCCGATGCGAACAGTGCCCTGTTCAATCCGCCCGGCAACGGGCATTGTGGAGCACCGCCCACCCAGACAAGGGAGCCCGATGCGCTCATCTGTCCTTGCCCTTCTCTTCTGCTGGAGCGCCCTTGCCAGTGCCGCGCCCACCCCGCTGCGCTTCTCGGCGGTGGACAGCTGGGCCATGCCGGTCGCTGAATTCAAGGATAATCGCCTGGTCGGCGGTTTCGTCCACGACCTGATCGAACGCCTGTCACAACGGCTCGATCTGCCGACCCAGGTGCAGGTCCTGCCACGCAACCGCGTGGAACTTGCGCTGCGACAGGGCGAAATCGATGTGCGTTGCTATATCAGCCCGAAATGGATCGCCAACAGCGGCGAATACCTCTGGAGCGTGCCCCTCCTCCAGCAGCGCGACCTGATCGTGGCGCGCCAGGGCACAGAACTGCTTGCGAGCCCGGAAACCCTGTCCGGGCAGAGCATCGGCACGGTGCTGGGCTACACCTACCCACGCCTGCAGCAACTGATCGACCAGGGTGCAGTCCATCGCGACGAAGCCCGCAACCAGGACCTGGTGCTGCAGAAACTGCTGGCCGGTCGCTACCGATACGCCGTGAGCAACGAACTGGCCCTCGGCTGGTTCAATCGCGACCTGCCCGACAGCGACCAGCTGATCGGCGTCGCCACCCTCGAAGAAGAGCCCGTGAGCTGCCTGGTGCGCAATGACCCGGACCTGCCGGTGCAGCGCATTCTGCTCGCACTGTTGCAGATGAAGGAATCGGGAGAGATCGACGAGATCCTGTCGCGGTACCGCTGAGGCCAGGACGCCGAACGAGGAATGGACTGGAGGCCGCTGTTCGGCACCTTCAGTCCTCGCCCCATAGCGGCGGGCTCATGGTCGCGTCGTACGCAACGAACATGACGTTGAAACTGACGCTGACACGCAGCCGATCACTGGTGTTCGCAGACACCGAATGCGGCAGCCACGCCGGAAATATGAGCAGCGTGCCGTCGCGGACCGTTATCACGACCTGGTCGGTGTTGTAGGCCATCAAGGCGGTGACCGGCGGACGAATCACGGCTGTCTGGGGGCGCGGATCATGAAAGTTGATGCTGTCTGCCCCTTCCTGCGTTTGCAGGTAATACACGCCGCTGAGGAAATTGTTGGGGTGGCTGTGCATCGGGTGCGCCGCCCCGGGTCCGAGTGCATTGGCCCAGAGGCCGGTGATGCGAAACGGCGCATCGACCACCTTGATGAACGCGAGCACATCGCCCACGGCCGCCTCGATTTGGGCGACCAACGCCGCCAATTCCGGTCTTCGATGCAACTGGTACCCGGATTGCCAGGCGACTCCGGTACAGGCTCCGTCCCCCGCTCCCATGAGCGTCTCGACATAGGCGAGCAGATCCCGGTTGAGCGGTTCGTAGCAGGCGGGTTCGAGCTGGCTTTGCCAGACGAAGGTCGGGAACAGGCGGACGACTTCAGCATTGGGCGGCGGCATGGCTGATCACCGCATGGGGTGGGGTCCCTACCAGTTTAGTCCGCGCAGGAATGCGCCTCGCCATGGGGCGGGATCGCCAGACTGGGCAGCACCTTGTCGAACGATCAGCCTCTATGGGCCAGGCTGCTCATCCGGTGTAGTAGTTCCAGGGTCTGTACGAAAAGTCGTCGAGCGAAGGTCAGGCGAGGCAAAAATCGGTGAGGAAGCGGAGTTAACGGGCTGTTAATGAGCATTCCGAACCGATTTTTAACGAAGCATCACCGAGCGCAGGCACTTTTCGTACAGAGCCTAATAATTCAAATACTCCTCGAGGGTGGCCCATCCTCTTTCACGCGCCTTGGCTATCGTCGCCGCCGCATTATCGGCCGCTTCCATCAACTGGTCCTTCGTGCACACTTCATTGATCCGTATATCGCCCTTTTCAAATTGGGCGACGAATCTTCGGGCCTCGGCAATAAGTTTTGCACACGCATCATCAGGTTTTAATTTTGGCCTCCACTCCTGCTCCAACTCCAAGGCACACATGCTTGTTCGCAATTTGAGATCGAATGTGTGGCCGCAGTCCAGACCATATGCCGTTGTGCTCGCCGCATAACACAAGACAGGAAGTAGAGCAGTAAATAGTCGTGATCTCGATTGCCTCATATCGACTACTCCCTCCCTACGAGGCCATTTATGAGCTTAGGTCACGTAGTGGCATCAACGTCATCCAGGCAACCGCATGCATTGAAAATGACGACCTGCTCTCCCCAAGGGGCATCAGGACGACAACAGCAGATAACGCCTGGATATATATCCCCCATGCAAGCAACGTGGCTTGAGGATGGTTATCGACCAGAAAGGGAAGGAAGGAGCTGGAGTTGGGCTGAACAGCGAAGATATCGAACGAACAGATACGATGCGTCACACGGTGCACCACTTCGGTGTACCACAACGCTCTCACACTCTTCGATTCTTTGCGGGAGAAGTCCTTTGGAATCAAGGACTCAAGAATTGGAGGTGACCCCACCAGCCACACCCCGGCACACGATTTCACCGCTGCGGCTGCTCCCTTCCAGGCCTGACCGGGTTCACGGCTGATCGTTGCGGGGGGACCGGCAGGGCCACCATCACGCAGCTCGCCAGATCGGCGAGCCGCGCCATTGTACCGGCTCTTCGCCAACTTACAACCGCTAAAAACGTTTTCCTTACAAGCACTTGCGAATCAGCCCCGAAAGCGCCGCGCCACGGGCCCGATTCCTCCATCGACGACAGACACCAGTGCGGCGACAACCTGTCGCAGCCACCGCACTAACATCCCGCCCGGCTGCGCAATTCCAGCGCAAAAGCACTACTGCAAGGCCAGACAGCCCGCACTTTCGTGCTAACTTCCATGCGGATTCGATCCCCGGTTGCAACCTCCGCCGCACTTCCAGGCCCGCCGCTTGTCTCAGCAAGGGCCGGCGCGACCGGCCAGGCCACGAGCCAGACACTCATTGAATGGAGCAACACCATGGCACTCACCAAAGACCAGCTGATCTCTGACATCGCAGAAGCCACCGATTCCACCAAGGCCGCCGTACGCGCCGTGCTGGATCAACTCGGCGAGATCGTCAGCGACTCCCTGGAGAACAGTGATGAGATCACCCTGCCGGGCATCGGCAAACTGAAGGTCGGCGAACGCCCCGCTCGCACCGGTCGCAACCCCCAGACCGGCAAGGCCATCGAGATCGCCGCGAAGAAAGTGGTCAAGTTCGTCCCGGCCAAGGTCCTGACCGACGCGGTCAACAAGTAAATGAAAAGGGGCAGGCCAATGGCCTGCCCCTTTCTTCATTCCGCCCGTCTCAGGGCATAGCGACCGGGCGCGCTTCAGGCCCCGGCACAATGGCCACCGGCTCACTCACCGTCGAGTTGCTCCCCACTCCGCGCAATCGGCGAATCTGTTGCACCCGATTGAGATTGTCCGCGGCCGTCTGGTAATGGGCGGGCGACTGATCTATAGCACTGCGGAAGAACTGTTCCGCCTCATCCAGCTTGCCTTCCACCAGGCAGATGTAACCGACATCGTTGCTCGCCTCGGCGCGCGTCTCCACTTGCTCGAACGCAGAAATCGCCTCCTCGTAACGCCCCATCCGCGCTAGCAGCAGACCGTAGTTCCGCCATAGCGATTTATAGGAAGGATCAAAACTGATGCCCTGCTTGTAGGCACGCTCGGCTTCAGGCCAATGCCCCGCCAGGTAATACGAATAACCCAGGCTGTTCTGCACCAGGGGCGAACGGGGCTCGATCTTCATGGCCTGCCGATAGTAGGCCTCGGAAATCGGAAAGTCCTCGCGCAGATCTGCCAGAACCCCCAAGCCGTTGTAAACCCGTGCAGGGGACTTGCTGTCCACCTTGAGTTTCGCAGCATCGGCAAAGCTCACCATCGGGGTACCACCAAGCCGGCGCTGGTCTTCCCCCACCGCCCGAAGCATGAACTCCTCGGCCTTTTCATGATTGCGTACAGCAAGCTGGAGCAGCCCCATTTCGCCCAGGGCATCTAGGTTGTTGGGATCGCTGGCAAGAACCTCGTCGAAAGCCATTTCCGCCAGCTGGCTATTGCCCCGCTCGCGGTGGATGCGCCCCACCCAGACTAGGGCTTCATAGCGTTTCGGATCCAACTCGATGGCTCGCAGGTACTGGAACAGAGCCTGGTCGAGGTCGCCCGCCTGGTAGGAGCGAGTCGCCATCAGCAGGGCCTGATCGGGTGAGCCGACCTGCTTCTGCACCTGGTAGAGCACCGAATTATCGCCACTGTAGACCGAGCGGATACCGCTCGACGTTTCCGGCCCCATATTCTGACATCCGGACAGCACGGCCATCATGGCCACCAGCAGACAGGCTCTGTTCATGTCAAAGTTTCCCGAAGGTTTTGAGTACCCCAATGATGACCGGTCCAATGGCCACCAGGAAAAAGCACGGCCACAGGCACAAGATTAGTGGGAACACCAGCTTGGTGCCGACTTTCGCCGCCTGCTCTTCGGCTGCCTGGGTACGCCGGTCGCGAAACTCTTCGGCATAAACTCGCAGGGTATCGGCCACGCTGGTGCCAAAGCGGATGCTCTGTGACAGCAGACTTACCAACCCCTGCACATCATCAAGTCCAGTGCGGTCGGCCAGGTGTTTCAACGCCTTGGTACTGGGAATGCCTGCGCGGATTTCAGCGTTGACCAGGGCCAGTTCCTCCGCCAGTTCGGCCTGGCTCACGGCCATCTCGTCGGCCACCCGTTCGATGGCCTGTGGCAGGGCAAGGCCCGATTCCACGCACACGACCATCAAGTCCAAGGCATCCGGAAACGCCGCTCTCAGGCGAGACATCCGAGCCTCCTTGTGTTTTTCCACGTAGACCGCCGGCCCCAACCAGCCGATGCTGACAGCAGCCGCGGTGGTCATCAGCCCGATCCCCATCGAGAGCTTGGGCAGGAATGGCAATATCAGCAGGGCCAGCCCCAGAAGCAGCAAGGGTAGAAGCAGGCGGATGGCCCAATACATCTGCACGGCCGAGTTCGAGCGGTAACCAGCATGTATCAGCAAAGCACGGGTCGCGGAAAGCTTGCTTTCTTCTCCGGAAGCGACTCGCTGCCCCACCTGCTCCAGCAACAACTGCAGGTTGCTGGGCGCTCGCTGGCCTCCAGCGAGATCGCCATGGCTCCGCTTGAGCAGAGCCAATCGACGCTGTACCGGGTCCTGCAAGCCAAACACCAGCAACCCCAGAGTGACAGCGGCCAGCACCGAACTCAGGGCGACGGCCCCAAGGAACAGGAGGCGCGCAAGCTGTTCATCGCCCACTGCACCATTGATTAGACCAAGCAGATAGTCCATGTGACACTCCTTCGGTCAGGCTTGTGATGCTCAAACCTGGATCCGGATGATCTTGCGGATCCAGAAGATACCCACCAGCATCGCAACGAAAGCCGCCATTATCAGCTTTTGCCCAAAGGGTTCGTTGATCAGAATGGGCAGGTAGGTGGGCGTCGTCACCATGATCGCCGCGGAGAGCACGAAGGGTATGGCGACTAGGATCCAGGCCGACATGCGCCCCTCTGCTGACAGCGTCTTGACCTTGCGCTGAAAGCGGAAGCGTCCGCGAATCAGACTTGCCAGCCGCTCCAGCACCTCCGTCAGGTTCCCACCGGTGTCCCGGTGGATCAGTATCGAGGTCACCATCATCATCACAGTCATGCTCGGCATGCGCTCCAGCAAGCCCAGCATCGCGCGGCGCACGTCATTGCCATAGTTGATATCGGCGAAGGTCAGACCGAACTCGTGAGCCACCGGCCCCTTGTGCTCCTCTGCCACCAGACGCAGGGTCTCGTTGAAGGGGTGCCCGGCGCGCAATGCGCGACACATGGCGTCCAAGGCATCTGGCAGACCTTCCTCGAAGGCGGCAAAACGCCCCGCACGATCACTGGCAATCTTCAGCACCGGGATCCAGAACACCACCGCCGCGACGATCAGGGCTGCCCACCAGAGCTTCAACACCAACCAGAGCCCGACACCTACCAGCAGCGCCAGCGCCACCCCTAGCAGCAAGACCCGATACGCGCGGTACTCATAACCGGCCTGCTCGATCAACTGCGCCAGGCGCTCCATGAAGGGAAACTGTTCCAGGACAGCCTCCATTGGCGACAGGCGCTTGAGGTACTTCTGCCGCAATACTGTCTGCATGTTCGGCAGGTTGCTCGCATGCTCCAGTACACCCAGCCGTTCACGTATTCGCTTGCGGACCTTGCTCGCCTCGCCGAAGACGGGCACCACCAGGCCCTGGCTGAGGAGAAAGACCGCGACGAATACCATTCCAAGGAAAATCAGAATGAACTCTGTTGGGATCTGGCTCATGACAGCTAAGCCTCCATCCATTCCGGGCGGAACAGGTTCAGCGGCAACTCGATGCCGCGCTTGGCCAGGGTATCGCGGAAAGCCGGCACCATGCCGGTGGGGCGGAAGTCGCCCAGCACCTCACCATGCTCACCGATACCACGCCTCTCGAAGCCGAAGATCTCGGTCATGGTGATGATCTCGCCTTCCATGCCGTTGATTTCCTGCACGCTCACCAGCCGCCGCTTGCCGTCTTCCTGGCGTTCCAGTTGGATCACCACGTCAATGGCCGAGGCGATCTGCTGGCGCATAGCCTTGATCGGAAAGGTGGCGCCGGTCATGGACACCATGTTCTCGATCCGTCCCAGGGCATCGCGTGGGGTGTTGGCATGGATGGTGGTAAGCGATCCATCGTGCCCGGTGTTCATCGCCGTCAGCATGTCTAGTGCTTCGGCACCGCGCACCTCGCCTATGACGATGCGATCCGGGCGCATGCGCAGGCTGTTGCGCACCAGCTCGCGCTGGTTCACTTCGCCACGGCCCTCGATGTTCGCCGGTCGGGTTTCCAGGCGCACCACATGGGGTTGCTGCAACTGCAGTTCGGCCGAGTCTTCGATGGTGACGATACGCTCGTTGTGCGGAATGAAACTGGACAGCACATTGAGCATGGTGGTCTTGCCGGTACCTGTACCGCCAGATACCAGAACGTTCATGCGGCCGCGCACTATTGCCTTGAGTACGAGGGCGACAGCCGGCGTCAGCGTACCCATCTGGATCAGGCTGTCGGTGCTCAGCAGGTCCACGGCGAAACGGCGAATCGACATGCTCGGTCCGTCGATGGCAAGCGGCGGGATGATCGCATTGACCCGCGAACCATCCTTAAGGCGCGCATCCACCAGTGGCGAGGATTCATCGATACGCCGCCCCAGGCTGGAAACGATCCGATCAATGATGTTCAACAGGTGCTGATCGTCGCGAAAGCGCACATCGGTACGCTGCAGCTTGCCATGGCGCTCGACGTAGACCGAGGCATGGCCATTGACCAGAATATCCGACACGCTGTGGTCAGCCAGTAGCGGTTCCAGGGGCCCAAGTCCGAGTACTTCATCCGTGATCTGCTTGATGATCAGCTGACGGCAGCCGGAACTCACAGGCGCCGAGTTCTCGTCCAGCAGGCGCAGGCAGATCTCGCGGATCTGCCGCGCCGCTTCGGCCGGTTCAAGGGAGTCCAGCAAGGACAGGTCCATGACCTTGAGCAATTGCTGGTAGGTCTTTTCTCGCCATTCAGCCTCTACCGGGCTGAGATGGGTCCTGGTTTCGTAGGGCGTATCCGGCGTACAGATTTCCCAGGCCATCAGCGGATTGTTCCCGCCCTCGGGCCCGGTTTGCTCGTCCCCAGTATCGGCAACGCTCTTGCTGGAGTGCTGGCGCAGGCGATTGCGAAATTCGCTGAGCATGGTCTATCTCCCGAACAGTCGGCCGAAGGTACGTTTCAGCAAGCCCTGCCCTGCCTCTTCGGCACCGAGCAGCTCCTGACTCAGTTCACGCATGGCGAGCGTCACCTGGGCGCGCGGCGCATGGACCGCAAGAGGTACGCCAGTGTTCTGGCTTTCGCTGACCACTGCATAGTCGTTGGGCAGCTTCTGCAGTTCCGAGCAGCGCAATGCCTCGGCGATGTCCTTGAGGCTCACCGGCGAAGCCTTGTTGTAACGGTTGACCACCACCTGCAGACGATCGCCCTGTACGCCCAAGTCGTCCCGCAGGATGCGCACCAGGCGGGTCGCATCCTTCAGATGGCTCAAACTCTGTTGCACCAAGATGTAGACCCGGTCGGCCTGCTCCAGGGTGACGCCGGTGAGGTGGTCGATCTGCCGTGGCAAATCGACCACCACCCAGTCATAAGTACTGCGCGCCAGGCGCAGCAGCGCCTCCAGTTGCTCCAGGCGCACATCCTGGGAGAGGCACAATTCGCTGGAGCGTCCGCCCAGCACATGCAGGCTGGGGCTGAAGTGGCTGCAGAAACCACGCAGCGCCACGCTATCCAACTCGTCCACCTGCCGCAGCACATCAAGATGACTGTGGGCAGTCTGCACATCGAGGTAATGGGCCACACTGCCGAACTGCAGGTCCAGATCCAGCAACAGGGTGGTGCCGCCCCGGGTGCTGAGCTGCTGGGCCAGATTGCAAGCCACCAGCGTAGCGCCGGAACCGCCCTTGGCGTTCATGACGGCAATCAGCTTGCCACCTGTGGCAGTGCTGGTACGCGTCTCCATCATCATGCGCCCGAGTGCCGCCACCAGTTCATCTTCCGCAACCGGCTCGGGCAGGAAGTCCCGGGCGCCGGCCTGCATGGCAAGGCGTATGCCTTCTCTTTCGTTCAACGGACCGCATACCAGCAGCGGAGGCCGCTCCTGCACCGGCCGTTGCAACAGGGCAGCCAATTCCTCACGCCACAAGTGGCTGACGCGCAGCAGCAGGAAATCGGGCATCTGCTCCAGGCCGTAGAGAGGGTCGGTGTGGCCATTGGTCACCAGGCGTGTATTCACGTTCAGACCGGAAAGGCGCTGGCAGCAGCCTTGCAGGTGACGCAGCGCCGCAGCGTCGCGACTACTGATCAGTAGGCGCAGCCCCTGTCTGTTCGAGGAAGTGGTAATGGGAGCTTCCTGACTGTTCAACATGGCGTGATCCCCGGCGAGACCCCCGTCTCAGCATGGCGGCCAAGGCTTTCACGGGGCAAGATCGACCTGAAGACCGGGAGCGTGATGGTGCCGCCGAGCACTGGAATCATCAGATCGAAGGTAAAGTTTTCCACCCGCAGTTGCACGTAGCGGATGGCACGAAAGCCATTGGCACTTACCAGGTTGTTCGGGCTGGCCACCAGTGCGCCATTCTCGTCCAGGTAAGTCAGGGCAACATCGGCAGTTTCCAGGTTGACGATCAGGTCGCTTGCACCGGCATCGTTGGCCGCATTGAAGATCGCCCGACGCAGAATGACCGGATCGCTGATATCGCACACAGCGGCCAGGCGAGCACCGCGCCGCACGGTTTCGTTCAAGGCGTTGACGGTAAAGTACAGGCGCCCCATCTCCAGAATGCCGAACAGCAGGATGAACAACATTAGTCCGATGATGGCGAACTCCACCACGTATACCCCGCGCATGTTTCTCGCGTTCATCACAGGGCCCTCATGACAGTGGTGGCGACCAGGGGAAAACCGAGCGATACGCGGCTGCCGATTAATGCAGGAATGCCTCCACCCAGAATCGGCACGAAGCTGTAACTGGTGCGGACCTGGACATGGTTAGTGCCTACGACCGTGACCTGAACGTTTCCCGTAGTCAGGCCCGGCACCAATGGCGAGCTGCCCGACGACACCACGGGCCGGCCGTAAACAGCCAAGTTCTTGGTTTCCGTCTGCAACTGGGCGCTGAGTGCGACAGTCCCCAGGGTCGAGTTCCAGGCCTTGCCCGCCACGTATCGCACCGCATCGCGATTGGCCTGCAGCAGGCTGTTGTACTGGTACAACAGCCGGCCGAACTCGCCGATGGCGAAGAGCAGCAAAAGCAGCAACGGCAGGCTAATGGCGAATTCCACCATGGCCGCCCCGCGCTGGGCCTGCGCCCCCTTGAACACGAAACGTCCCATGACACCTCCTACGAGTCATCGCTCGGTGTCGTGCTGTTGGTGAGAAAGGTCTTGTACAGCTGAATGATCTGCGGGCCGCTCTCGGTCACCGGATTCGGACCAGGCTGGTCGTCGCCCTCGCACTCGCGGACGAACTGGCCGAGGATCCAGGCCTGCCCGCCCTGCTGCTCCATGGGTTGCAGCACGAAGAAGCAACCGAATCCAAGCACTGGTACCGATGCCGTACCACCATCGGTGCCGGTGCACTGACCGATGACGATCTTCAGCATCCGCCGCTCGAATACACCGTTGCTCCGGCAACCCGAGCCTTGTGGATTGGCGACGCAGGCAGCCGTTTGTCTGTGCCAGTCGTTGTAGTCAAATAGTGCGGTTCCACCAGCGGTGCTGAGATTGCCCGAGCTATCCGCGCTGACCAGCCCGCCACCCGTGCCTGTATGGGACACGGTGTCATTGTCCAGGTCCGGCGCCAGGGCGGGCTGGCCATTGCCAAGCTTGTTGTAGTCCGTGACCAGGTCCGGCGGGTAGTCCTGGGCATTGACGGGCCCGCTATATTCGCCGAAACGGGTATTCAAACCCTGCACCGATGGGCCGACGGTATTGCCGGGCTTGGTGGCGACATTTTCCCCAATGTTCGGGCAGACGGTTCCGCCGCCGGCCAGTTCGTCCCTGACCGTGTTGCCGCCGGAACCGAAATCGAGCAACTGGAAGTTGCCTGGGCCAATGCCCGAGGTATTGTTCTTCGCGCTCTTCAGCACCTCCAGGTCGCCGAAGCGATAGCCCCAGTACAGGCCATTCTGCGGATTGTGCTGACCCGCTGCGGTGTTTCCGCAAACCATCAAGGGCGCTAGGTCGCAGGGGCTGGTCGGACTGGGACCGGCCGTCGCGATGGCTGCCACCGCCTTGGTCGGGGAGGCGCCATTGCCGATGGCCTGCAGGATGCCCCAGAAGAAGCCGGCTAACGGGTAATTCGGCACCGAAACACGCACATAACGTGCATCTGTGGGCCCCGGAAAGGAGAATGGGCCATAGACACTGTTCGACAGTTCCACAACAGCGAAGCCCGGCTTGCCGACCATGGCAGTGGCCAACTCCTTGTTGCCGGATGCCGCAGCGTTCAGGCTCAGCGTGGCCCGCGCGGCAGTCTGTGTGAGGGTTGCGGCATCACTGGCACCCATTACCTGACTGAGGGTCTTGGCACCGCTCAGGGCTGCGGCATCCACCGCATTCTGCAGCCGGGTCTTGTTAACCAGCATATGGCTGCCATCTAGGGCCAGCGCAGCCATTGCCAGGATCGCCAGGAGGGCAAACACCACCAGCACCAGTACTGCACCCCGCTGGTGCCCCGGCGGCGAAACGAACGCCCTTTGGATACGCGGGGTCATGGCCGGGCCCTCAGTTGTCGATATTGATCTGGATCGGTTGGCTGACCGCCTTGGCGTCGCCGGTCACCCCCCGATATCCGTCCATGGCATTTTCCGTTACCGGGCCATCCCTGCCGACGGATGAAACCTCGGTGCCGGGGTTGGCTGCCCGCTCCTTGTCGGCGATCTGCTGGTAGGTGGTCTGGTAGACGCTGTAGCCGAGGGTGCCAACCCGGCCTTCCTCGTAGGACATGACACAACCGCAGGACAGTGCCATCAGGCAGAACGGGATGATCAGTTTCATGGTCAAGCCTCCGCTTACTTGAGATCGTGGCCAAACCGGCCTTCGCTGACGCCGAGGCTGACCGGCACTGGGCGCCCGGGCTCGCGCCCCTTGGTCTTGCCGAGCAGGTAGAAATCCAGGTCGCTGGGCTCGACGAACTTCTCGGTAGGCAGGCGCACCGTCCGCGCATCTATCGGCTTGGCTAGATGCGGAGTCACCAGGATTACCAGTTCGGTTTCACCATTCTGGAACTGCTGGCTGCGGAACAGATGCCCCAGGATCGGAAGGTCTCCCAGGCCCGGGAAGCGGCTGACGAAGTCGCGGGTGTTCTCGCTGATCAGTCCCGCGATTGCGATGGTCTGGCCGTTGCCCAGCTCGACGGTGGACTGGGCGCTGCGCTTGGTCAGCGAAGGAATGACCTGGGTAACCCCCTCGCCGAGGATGCTCTCCAGCCCGGTATCCAGCGACAGGGCATTGGCATTGGACAGTTCGCTGACCGACACATTGAGGTTGAGGTTGATGCGCCCGGCATCCACCACTACCGGCAGGAACTTCACCCCTACCCCGAACTCCTTGAACTCGATGGTGATGCCGTCATCCTCGGTGATCGGGACCGGGAATTCGCCACCGGAAATGAATTCCGCCTGCTGTCCGCTCAGGGTGGTGAGAGTAGGCTCGGCCAGCACCTTGGCCGAACCATTGTCCTTGGCGGCCTCAAGCACTACGTTGAAGAGGAACTCGTCCGAGAGGAACTGGGCGAGGAAGCCCTTTCCCGAACCTATCAGCGTGGTCGGATCGATATTGCCATCCGCGTCGAAGCCCAACCCCTGGCCATTGTTGAAGCCGCCGGTGGACCAACGGCTGGAAGAACCGAAGTCCAGGGCGTTGAAGCGCACATCCAGGCTCTTGAACAGGCTGCGCTGCATCTCCGCCACCTTAACCTCCAGCATCACCTGCTGGCTGCTACCCACTGTAAGCAGGTTGATCACCTCCAGGGTCTGGGTCGGCGCGGCCTTGGCAGCTTCACCTTCGCCTTGCACAACGCTGGCCGTCTGGGCGGCATAGCTCTTGGCCACCTTGATCGCGGTGTCCATCACCGCGGCACTGCTCACGTGGCCACGCAGCACCAGAGACCCCTGCGCGCTGAATACCTCGATGCGTTCGTTCGGCAACAGCTGGTGCAGCTTGTCCTTGAGGCCGCTGAGGTCATGCACAACATCCAGATCCATGCTATCGATCAGACGATTGCTATTGTCCCAGAGCATCACGTTGGTGCTGCCCAGGGAGCGGCCCAGCAGGTAGAGCTGGGTCGGGCTGGTGATCAGAATGTCGGCGATCTCCGGGTTGCCCACCGAGATCCGTTTTACCGGTACCCGCGTCGTCAGTAGCCGCGACTTGTAGATGGGTACTTGGATGCTGCCGTTGTTGGCCGCAGGCATGGCCGCTGCCATTCCCGCAGGTTGAGCCGCGATCAGTGGAACCGGCAGCATCGTCAAGCCAAGCAGGAACACCGCCAACGAGCCGAATTTCCGAATGCTATGCATATCCCTCTCCTTGCGTGACGGGTCGATTACCTGGACGCCGAACAAAACAGATGGTCGGTGGCTGACTGCACTACAGCTGCGCCTTTGCCATGTTCACTGCGGTACCGCGGATGATGATCACGCCCCCGCCCCCGCCGATGCTGCGCCGCACCACCGGCTTGGGCGGGATTGGAGAGGTGGCCGGCTTATCGGCTACGGCCACGGCCTCCGGTTGCTTTTTCTGGTCGTCCAGCGGGTTGCGCAGGGCCAATTGCAGGCGTCCTTCGCTCATGGCCTTGACCAAGACCTCCGCTTCCTTGGGCGTCATCTCCAGAGTCACGGCTCGGACCACCACTGGCTGGGTCTTGTCGGTGCTGGCGGTCTGGTCCACTGCCAGCACCCGCAGGTCCTGAAGGATGGTCTTGGACTCGGCGCTATTGTTTGCATTTTGCTTGGTAGCCAGAACATCAACCCGGTTGCCGGGAAGCAGGAATCCACCTACGCCCACCACATCGTCGACCCGCACCGACACTGCGCGCTTGTCCGAGGCGATCAACGAAGCCAGGGTGCTCCCACCAAGGTGTTCGGCCACCCGCGCCTGGCGCAACATGTCACCCTTCAGCATGGAGAAGGTAGCGATCTTGCCCACCACCTTATCGGTGGCGTCGAAGGCATCGTCCGGCACGGTGTCCCTGGGCATGCGCACGACGGTCACCTGCTGTGCCTCGATCATCTGCCCAAAGGGGATCTCCACCGTGGCCACCACCACGGCCTGCAGGTTGTCATCCGGACTGGCATTGAGTTTGGCACTCAGCCAGTTGTTGGCCATCCAGGCGGCGCCCAGGCCGAGGATCAGCGACAGGGCAACCAGGGTCAGGGTACGGGCACTCATGTCGGTGTCTCCTTATCCAAGGAAATCGAGCTGGACGAAATAGTTCTTCCAGGCCCAGTCGAGGTCGCGGGGCGACAGCGGGCCAGTTTCTCCCAAGTAGTTATGGCGATCCTGAGCCATGCCTAGCAGGTCCCGCGGGTGACAGGGCACCAGCGGCATACCCTGCTCCTCGTAGAGGCCCTGCAGCACATAACGCAGCAGTACCGGGTCATAAGCGATGCCCAGGCGTTCGGTCTCCTGACGCCAGATGCGCTCGTATTCTTCCGGTTGCAGGTAGGTGAAATGCAGCTTGTAGCCGATGCGCCGGAGGAAGGCCTCATCGGCCAGTTCCAGCGGATTGAGGTTGGTGGAGAACACCAGGATCAGGTCGAACGGCAATTCGCAATGACGCCCGCCTCCCAGGTTGAGGAAGTCGCGCTTCTCTTCCATGGGCACGATCCAGCGGTTGAGCAACTCGGCCGGCGCCATGCGCTGGCGCCCCATGTCGTCGATAATGAATAGGCCATTGCTGGCCTTCAGCTGCAAGGGGGCCTGGTAGAGGCGGGAAAAGGGATCGTAGCGGATATCCAGCTGTTCCATGCTGAGCTCGCCACCCGTGATCACTATGGGTCTTTTGCAGCATAGCAGGCGGCGATCGATCCCCTCGTCCAGCAGCAATTTGTTCTGCTCGCCCTCATCCAGACGCTGATGAACCTGGGGATCGTAGATCTCGATCACCGATTCGTTGACGACTATGGCATAGGGCACCCACACCGCCTCGGCGAACAACCGGATCAGGCGGCTGCTGATATAGGTCTTGCCGGTGCCCGCCGGCCCGTAAATCATGATGGCGCGGCCGGAGTTCATGGCCACCCCGAGTTGGTCGAGCATGCTTTCCGCCAGGACCACGCCGTGGAAAGCCATTTGCATGTCCCTGGCGGTAATCCGGCCGTGGTGAATGGTCTGCACCTTAAGCAGGGAGCGGTAGGCGCTGATCGGATAGGGTGCGGCGCCAATGTAGCCGCTACGGGCCAGGGCATCGCGAGCGGCATTGCGCCCTCGCTCGGTCAAGGCATAGCGCAATCCCTGCCCACCTGCCTGGCCCAGCACCTCGATGCGCCCGTCCTTGCGCAGGAAGGCAAGGACTTCTTCCAGCACCGCCCCGGTCAGTGCCAGGCGCTCCACCAGTCGTGGCATATCCAGCACACCGGCATCGTGCAGATGCTTGCATACCAGGTCGCCGAGGAAATTGTCCGTCAAGCCGGTTTCACGGATAGTCCGCGGCTGCGGTGCCAGGCTCTGAACTGCAGCCCGGTCACAGGGATAGGCATCGCTGTCACTGATGGCATACATGAATGGTCTCCCGCTACTGGCCGGAAGGCAGCCAGAAGACGCTGATCAATGTCCCGAACAATATCGCGATGGCGTAGGGAAAGTGCTGCCGCGAGGCGTCACCCGTTTCGGGCCGAATATAGGTACGCAAACTTGCCATTGCCCAATACCTCTTCAAGAAGCGGAACAACTGTCTTTTGTAGGCAAGAATCAGGATCCCCAACACACCACCAGCCATCAAACTAAAGGAAGCCGACCAAAAGGCAGCCAGTGGCCCGAGAAAGCCTCCAGCCATAGCCATTAATTTGACATCTCCTGCGGCCATTCCACCCAAGGCATAAAACGGTAGAAAACACAGTAACCCGACAGCTAGGCCACTACCCCAGGCAATCAAGCCATCGACTTGATCCCACCCCGCATGAAAGGCAAATGAAGTTGCCAGCCCGAGCAATATCAGGGTATTCGGGATGCGGCATGAACTGACATCGGAAACAGCTGCAATGCAAAGCAAGATTACTGCGGAGGTGCTCATCAATACTTCCATAAATGCCACCTCCGCGGTAAACCAAAGAACATGACAGATGGATCAGCTAGAAATTGCGTCTTCCAAGTCTTCAATCACGGTCTTTACCGCAGTACCCAGGTCAGTAAATGCAGTAACTACAGCCAGGGAAATAAGACCGCCCGCCACTGCATACTCCACCACAGTCAGGCCATCTTCATCGTTAACAAATCTCATCACAGCAACCTTGATATCTTGAAAAGTCATTTCGCCCACCTTATTCACTTGTTGTTTGTTCAAGGGTTCAGCGGCACAACTCGCCCCGCCTGAATCGACCCTAGCCCCCGGACTCGGTGGAGAGTTAGGAGTTTTTTGCAGATCGTTAGGATTTTTTTGCAAGCACCCCCCGGTCGTGCCGCAAAAACGCTGAAAGCTACTTGATTTTCAAGCACATAACAGCGCTCACGCTGCCTGCTGGCGCCTCGCAGCGACTATCCTGGGAACATCCGTCACATGCAGAGCCACACCGGACAGTGGATTGGGCCCTAATCTCGCGTGCAAGTTTGGAAACGCTTCACTCATCTTTCCGCGTCAGTACGGGCGGACCCGATCCACGCGCCCATGGCTAGGCGGACCTCCCAATGGATTTGCGGATTGTGCGATGCTCTGCAAAGCTCAAATCTGACTTTTAGTCACCCCATCAACAACCTTCAAGGCGGGGAATGACATGCAGGAAATACAATCAGAGGCGACAACTAATCACGCGCTCAGCACAACAACCCTGCGCATCATCTTGATAGTTTCCGCCTCCTTGCCTTTGTTTCTATGGTGTGCATCCGACTGGCACGACCAGCAACGAGTGAGTCAGATCATTGTATTTACCCTGTGTTTTCTGAGCAGTACCTACTTATTAACCAACGAGCCAGTCGCTTCTCCGCTTATTGGCTCCATACCTCGTTGGTGCTTGGCGGCTCTTCTGCTTTCCGGCGTGGCTTCCGCCCTGCTGGCAAGACATATCTTATGGGCATTGGCCGAGGTGAGCCTTGTTGTATCCAGCATTGCCCTTTGCAGATTTTTCGCGTCAATAAGGAGAGAGAATGGCAAGAGCCTGGACGAAACACTAATAAATACCATTTATATAGTAATAACCTCCATTCTTGTTCTTTATTTTGTCATTTATCAGCAAATGCTTTCAAAGGAACTATCACCTTTCTCAGCGTACAAGACCTTATGGGGTTTCTCTAATCCACGCTTCTTCGGACAATTCCTTGCCCTTACACTTCCAATGATGATCTTCCCTCTATTGCGCGAAGGGGCCTCACGCAATGAGGTCGTGGCAGTCTCGATCCTGTCTGCACTCTGGTGGGCCGCTGCTATCACCAGCGCTTCACGGGGGCTTGCACTGGCCATGGTTGCTGCCGGTGTATGGCTAAGCCTGACAGGCAGCACTGGACGACGGTGGAGCATATTGCAGTTGCGTTTCAGCGCAATCGGCTTGTTGATCTACTTGGTACTTTTTTCGGCGATACCAGCCTGGCTGGACATAGACATAAAAGCACACGTGTCAGAACGTTTGACTACTTCGTTGTCCATGCGCGAAGTGATCTGGAAGCAGGCGATTGACATGATGATGGAACGGCCGTGGCTCGGTTTTGGCCCGATGCATTTTGCCGACCATTACAATGCCGTGGCGACCCACCCGCACCAGGCATTGCTGCAGTGGGCATCCGAATGGGGTATTCCCTCCGCTATCGCGGTCACAGCTCTCGTGTTCCTGGCCGCACGGAACACCTATCGCCTACTGAGTGCAACAGCCGACTCCCGCACTTCGCCTGACACCCTTCGCGTCTGCCTGTCGGGAAGCATTGCGGCAACGCTGACGCTCTCCATGGTAGATGGCGTGCTGGTGATGCCGACTACTCAACTCTGGCTTGCAATCCTGGGCGGCTGGCTGCTTGGTCTGAATCCGGCAGCCTCACCACCAGGATCACCCGCCCCCATATTTCGCGGAACCTGGATTCTGGTGCAAGCACTGGCAATGATGTTGCTGCTCAGTATCGTATTCCGAGACCTTCCTGGCTTGGCAGCGAACAATGCCCGCTATGTCGACAACACTCACGAGCCTTTACAACCGCGCTTCTGGCTGCAGGGGGTCATTGCAGACCTTGATAAGGTACTAACAGCGCCTGAAAACCAACTCCGGCAAAAACAGCAGGAGCAAGCCTCTCGGAAGTAGCACGGCAGCCGGCTACAAACGCACAGAACGAGCGCCCCATGCCTGGATCGGCGATTGCAGGAAGAGCACGCCCCACAAAGGGGCATCTGCATCCAGAAAACTCTACACCGGCAGATTCTGGACCTGGGAGATGCATGCGTGGAGCGCAACTCTCGCAGCGGTTTGTCGGGCGACCAACGGAGTTGGGACGAGCGAAGCCCCCAAAATCGGGCCCCCCAAGCCTGGGTAGAACAAAAGGCAGGAGAATTTTAGCCTTTCTATTTCCAACAGTTCTTTAGACTAATAGCACAATGACAATACTGCTTGGCAAGAGGAGCAACCTGCTTGGTGGGGGTGAGTGTATGCAGTCCAGTTCCACGAGAAAGCCGCGGCTGCTTTGGGTCGACCTTACTCATGACAGGTCGACCGCCAAGCTCATCCAGCAATTCCAACCCGGTTGCGAGTGTTTGCTCTCAAGAGAGCCTGGCGACTTGGCAACGGAACACTGGCAACAGATAGATATGGTCTGTATCCACTTCGATCAACCGGATATCGCAGGTCTCAATCTGCTGCTGGAGATCAAGCGCGCAAGACCGTCCACTCCGATCACCATGTTCACCATCCAGCATTCCGAAGAGTTGGCGGTGTGGGCAATGCGTTCCCGGGTATGGGATTACGTGGCACTCCCCCTTTCCGATAACGAGCGGAATCGCTACCTCCAATCCCTCAAACAGCTCTATGAGGTGCGTCGCTCGGTCACCAGTCTCGGACGAAAGCCATTGCTCGACCGCAGCCCGCCGCTACCGGACAGCATTCGCCTGACGTCGACTCACCAGAAACACCGGGCGCTGGGCAAGATCATGCTGCACATCGACCAGCACTTCCGCGACAGCCTGGACCAGAAGGAGCTGGCACAGCGCTGCGGCATGACCCCCTTTCGCTTCAGCCGGCTGTTCAAGGAAGTCAACGGGGTGGGCTTCATGGAATACATCCTCGGCAAGCGCATGGATTACGCCAAGCAGCTTCTGGAAAACAGCCAGATGCCCGTGACCAGCATCGGCTACGAGGCCGGCTTCAAGGACCCCTCCTACTTCGCCCGATCCTTCAAGCAACTGGCCGGCTGTACGCCCAGTGAATATCGCCAGAACCTGCAACCCATACCCGCGGCGCGTGCACCCGCGCCGCAATCCGTCGTGAACCTCGACAGGGCAGCGCTTAGCATCAGCGTTTAGCTCCTCGCAAGGCGGCCAGTTCGGCGAGGAACTGCTCCTCGTCCAGCACGCGGACGCCCAGCTCATTGGCCTTGGCCAGCTTGGAGCCAGCTCCCGGCCCGGCCACCACGCAGTGGGTACGGGCGGACACCGATCCCGCCACCTTGGCCCCCAGGGCTTCCAGCTTCTCCTTGGCCACATCCCGGCTCATGACTTCCAGGGTGCCCGTCAGCACCCAGGTCTGCCCGGCCAGCGGCAGGCCTTCCACGGCTTTCTTCTCGCTTTCCCAGTGCATGCCGAATTTGCGCAACTGGTTTTCGATCAGCGCCGCACGCTCGACATGGGCGGGATTGTCGAAGAACTCGCGCAGCGACTTCGCCGCCTTCTCGTTGAGCCGCTCGACCTGGCGCAGGTCGAGCCAGTCGGCCTTGATGATGCCTTCCAGGGAACCGAACTTCTTGGCCAGCTTCTCGGCGCCCGTGGCGGCGATGAACGGGATATTCAGCTTGTCGACGAAGCCCGGCAAGGTTGCGCAGGCGGCGAACTCGGGACTGAGCTCGCCCTCCTCCTGCAAGCTCAATCCGCGCTCCAGCAAGGCTTCGATCACCTGCTGGTTGTGCGTGTCGGCGAAGAAATTGTGGATCTCGGAGGCCACCTCCAGGCCAACATCCGGAAGGTAGGTCAACACCTCGGGCAGCGCCTCGCGGATGCGCGCCAGCGAGCCCAGCGCGCGCGCCAGGACCTTGGCGGTTTCCTCGCCCACGTCGGGAATGCCCAGGGCGTAGATGAAACGCGCCAGGCTCGGCCGGCTGCTGTCCTTGATGGCGTTGATCAGGTTGCGGCTGGAAACGTCGGCGAACCCCTCCAGCTCCACCACCTGCTCGTAGGTCAGGGTGTAGAGATCGGCGGGCGAGGCAACCAGGCCGACGTCCACCAACTGCTCGACGATCTTGTCGCCCAGGCCCTCGATATCCAGGGCGCGACGGGAAGCGAAGTGGATGATCGCCTGCTTCAGCTGGGCGCCGCAGGCCAGGCGGCCGACGCAGCGATAGACCGAACCCTCGCTGGTGGTTTCCTTGCCCTTGCCGCGCTTGACCAGCTGGGTGCGCTCCACCGCCGAACCGCATACCGGGCATTGCTCGGGGACATGCACCGGGCGCGCATCGGCCGGACGGCGCTCGACCACCACCTGCATTACCTGCGGGATCACATCACCGGCGCGGCGGATGATCACGGTGTCGCCGATCATCAGGCCCAGGCGCGCCACTTCGTCCATGTTGTGCAGGGTGGCGTTGGACACGGTCACACCCGCTACCTGCACCGGCTTGAGCCGGGCCACCGGGGTCACGGCGCCGGTACGGCCCACCTGGAATTCCACGTCCAGCAGTTCGGTGAGCTCTTCCTGGGCCGGGAACTTGTGGGCGACGGCCCAGTGCGGGGTGCGCGCGCGGAAGCCCAGTTGCTGCTGGTCTTCGATGTTGTTGACCTTGAACACCACGCCGTCGATGTCATAGGGCAGGCTCATGCGCCGTTCGCCGATATCGCGGTAGTAGTCCAGGCAGGCCTCCACGCCGCGGGCCAGCTTGAGCTCGCGGCTGATGGGCACGCCCCAGGCCTTGAGCTGCTCGAGCAAGCCCACCTGGGTCGACGGCAGTTCGCCGCTGACCTGGCCGACACCGTAGCAGCAGAACTCCAGGGGCCGGCTGGCGGTGATCCTCGGGTCCAGCTGGCGCAGGCTGCCGGCGGCGGCGTTGCGCGGGTTGGCGAAGGTCTTGCCGCCAGCTTCCGCCTGGCGGGCATTCAACTCCTCGAAACCGGCCTTGGGCATGTAGACCTCGCCACGCACCTCCAACAGATCTGGCCAGCCCTGCCCTTTCAGCTTGAGCGGCACGTTGCGGATGGTGCGCACGTTGGCGCTGATGTCTTCGCCCGTGCTGCCGTCGCCACGTGTGGCGCCGCGCACGAGCTGGCCGTTGCGGTACTGCAGGCTGACCGCCAGGCCGTCGAGCTTGGGCTCGCAACTGTATTCGACTTCCACGCCACCACCGAACAGGTCACCGGCCGGCAAGCCGAGACCGCTGCGCACATTACGATCGAAGGCACGCAGGTCTTCTTCCTCGAAGGCGTTGCCGAGGCTGAGCATGGGAACCTCGTGGCGCACCTCGCCGAACGCGCTCAGCGCCTCGCCCCCCACGCGCTGGGTCGGCGACTCCGGCGTCACCAGCTCCGGGTGCTCGGCTTCCAGGGCCTGCAGCTCGCGGAACAGGCGGTCGTACTCGGCATCCGGGATGCTGGGCTCGTCGAGCACGTAATAGCGGTAGTTGTGCTCATCCAGTTCGGAACGCAGCGCGAGGATGCGTTCGGCGGCGGTTTGGGCATCGGTCATGGTCAGGCTCTATCTCGTGAAACAAAAAGAGCAGCCGGGGCTGCTCTTTCGTCGACTGGGCGCTGGGTCAGCGCTTGTGGGTCAGGTGCTTGCGCTCGAATTCGACGATGCGCTGGCGATAGTGTTCGATGGTCTGCGCGGTCATCACGCTGCGCTGGTCATCCTTCAGTTCGCCGTTCAGTTCCTGGGACAGTTTGCGGGCGGCGGCGACCATCACGTCGAAGGCCTGCTTCGGATGGCGCGGGCCCGGCAGGCCGAGGAAGAAGCTCACCGCGCGGGTGCTGAAGTGGTCGATGTCGTCCAGGTCGAAGGTGCCGGGCTTGACACCGTTGGCCATGGAGAACAGCACTTCGCCGTTGCCGGCCATGCTTTCGTGGCGATGGAAGATGTCCATGGCGCCGAAGCGCAGACCGCTTTCCAGGATGTTCTGCAGCAGGGCCGGCCCCTTGAAGCCACCTTCGTCGCGGGCGACGACGTTGATGACCAGGACTTCCTCCACCGGAACTTCCTGGACTTGCACCTGCGGATGGGGCTTGCCGTTCTTCTTGCCTTCGTCGACCGGGTTGAGCAGGGTCGGCACCGGCTCGTCCAGGTTGAGGTCGCCCTGCTGGGGCTCGCCGCGGCGCTTGCCGGGCTCGCGGGCGCTCAGGGACGGCAGGTCGGACTCGTCCAGCGACGGCTCCTCGTGGGAGTGCTCCTTGACCCGTGCCGGGCCGAGCAGGTTCGGATCTTCATCATCGTCCGGGGCGTTGGAAAAGCTGCGATCCAGCTTGAACTTGAGTTTCCCCTTGCCGCCACTCATGCGGCGCCAGCCATCGAACAGAATGCCGGCAATCACGATGATGCCAATGACAATCAGCCACTCGCGCAGACCGATATCCATGTAGTCCAGTGTCCCCTAGTGAAAAAATGCAAACGATAACAATGGTGAAGAAAGGACATCCCGTCCCCTGAAACGTGGCGCCCAACTCCATGTTCTGAATGGCGTTTTCCACGTGCGACAAAATTGGGCATAAAGCTAGCACGACCAGCCCAGCAGAGAAACCTCTGATAGAGGCTTACAGCGAAGGCGATGCGAATTTGATCCCCGACCTCGCCAGGAGTTCGCATCCGCCTGCTCCGCTAGGCTTCGACCATCGACATCGCCTCCTCCACATCCACCGCCACCAGGCGCGAGCATCCCGGCTCGTGCATGGTCACGCCCATCAACTGGTCGGCCATTTCCATGGCGATCTTGTTGTGGGTGATATAGATGAACTGCACCTTCTCCGACATTTCCTTCACAAGGCGCGCATAACGGCCGACGTTCGCGTCATCCAGCGGCGCATCCACTTCGTCCAGCATGCAGAAGGGCGCCGGGTTGAGCTGGAAGATGGCGAATACCAGGGCCAGCGCGGTGAGCGCCTTCTCCCCGCCGGACAGCAGGTGGATGGTGCTGTTCTTCTTGCCGGGCGGCCGCGCCATGATGGCGACGCCAGTGTCCAGCAGGTCTTCGCCAGTCAGCTCCAGATAGGCATGGCCGCCACCGAAAACCTTGGGGAAGAGCGCCTGCAGGCCGGCGTTGATCTGGTCGAAGGTTTCCTTGAAGCGGTTGCGGGTTTCCTTGTCGATCTTGCGGATGACGTTTTCCAGGGTCTCCAGGGCTTCCACCAGGTCGTCGTTCTGCGAGTCCAGGTAGCGCTTGCGCTCTGACTGCTGCTGGTATTCGTCGATGGCCGCCAGGTTGATCGGCCCGAGGCGCTGGATGCGTGCGGCAAGGCGTTCCAGCTCTTCTTCCCAGGCGCCTTCGCTGGCCTCGGCCGGCAACGTCGCAAGCACCCCGTGGAGGTCGTAGCCATCCTCGTGGAGCTGGTCCTGCAGGGTCTTGCGGCGCACGGTCAGGGCCTGCCATTCCAGGCGCTGCTGCTCCAGCTGGCCGCGCAGCAGTTGCGCCTGCTGCTCGGCCTGGGTGCGGCGCTTCTCGGCGTCGCGCAGTTCGCGGTCGGCGTCTTCCAGGGCCAGGCGCGCCTGCTTGAGCTCCTCTTCAACCCCCAGACGCTTCTCCAGCAGCTCCTCCAGCTTCAGACGCAGCTCCTCCAGCGGGGCGGCGCCCTCCTCCAGGTTCAGGCTGAGCTGTTCGCGACGCTCGTTGAGGCGCTCGAACTGCAGGGTCAGGCGTTCCAGGGCCTGGCGGGTCGAATCGTGTTGCGCCCGCAGTGAACCGACACGCACGGCCAGTTGGTGGGCATGGTCCTTGTGCTGGCGAGCGTCCTGGCGGATACGGTCGAGGCGCTCGCGCAGGCCATCGCGCTCGGCCAGCAGCTTCTCGCGCTGCTCGGTGTCGGTGGCCATGGCGTCCAGGGCGTCCTGCAGGGTCAGGCGCGCTTCGCCCAGCTGTTCATGCTCCAGCGCACGCTGCTCGTCCAGCTCGCGGAGTTCGTCTTCCAGGCGGCGGCGACGCAGGGCCAACTGCTCGACCTTGGTCTGCTGGGCGGACAGCCGGGCCTTGAGTTCGCCCAGGCTGCGGGATTCTTCCTGCAACTGACGGCGCTGTTGCTCGCGGGATTCTTCCTGCTGGCGCTGGCCGTTGCGCAGCTGCTGCAGGCGCTCCTCCAGTTGTTCCAGGGCGGCTTCGCGTTCTTCGCGCTCGGCATGCAGGCGCTCGAGCTCCTGGCCCCGCGCCAGCAGGCCGCTCTCCGCTTCACTGGCGCGACGCACCCGCAGGAAATTGCGACCGACCCAGTAGCCATCGCGGCTGATCAGGCTCTCGCCGTCGCTGAGGCCGGCACGACGGGCCAGTGCGTGGTCCAGGCTCTCCACCGGCAGGACCTTGGCCAGCCAGGGCGCCAGGTCCAGCGATGCTTCCACCTTATCCAGCAGGCTGCCCGGCGCCCGCGCGCCACCCTTGCCCGAGCTGGCCAGACGCAGTTCGCCCTGGCTGAAGCCGGCGAGGTCGAGGCCGTTGAAATCATCCAGCAATACGGCTTGCAGGTCGGCGCCGAGCACGGTTTCCACCGCCAGCTCCCAGCCCTGCTCCACCCGCAGCCCTTCGGCCAGTCGCGGGCGATCCGCAAGTTGCTGTTCGCGCAGCCATTCGGCGGCGCCCTTGCCGGGGTTGAGCGCGGCCTGCTGCAGGGCCTCCAGCGAGGCGATGCGACCGTTCAGGCGCTGCAATTCACCCTGGGCCTGCTGCTGGGCCTGGCTGGCCTGCTGCAGTTCTTCACGCAGACTGTCGAGACGCTCCGCCAGGCCCTGTTCGGCGGCCTGGAGCTCTTCCAGGCGCATCTCACCCACGGCCAGCTCTTCGCTCAGCTCCAGCACCGCCGCGTCTTCCGGGTCCGCGGCCAATTGTGCGCGTTCGTCGTTGAGGCGACGCTCGCGCTCCAGCAGGCGCTCCAGGCTCTGGTCCAGCTGCTGGATGCGCGCCTGCTGCACCTCGGCCTGGCGGCGTGGCTCGGCGCTGCGCTGGTTGAAGCCATCCCATTGCTCCTGCCAGCTGTGCATGCCGGTTTCGGCTTCTTCCAGCTGGGCGGCGGCTTCCTCGGCGGCAGCGGCGCTCATCTCCTGTTCCGGGCCGAGCATGTCCAGCTCCTCGACCAGTGTGGCGAGCAGGGTGCGGTCGTGGCCCAGGTGGGATTCGGTTTCCTGGCGCGAGCGCTCGGCCTCGCGCAGGTCGTCCTGCAATTGGCGCAGGCGCTGCTGCCCATGCTGGATGCTCTGCTCGACCCGCGCGATATCGCCGCCCACGGAATAGAAGCGGCCTTGCACCTGGTTGAAGCGTTCGGACAGTTCGTGGTGCCCATCGCGCAGGCGTTCGATGGCGGCGTCGGCGTTGCGCTGCTCGGCCACCAGGGCCTCGAAGCTGACCTCCTGGTTGCCGATCACCGCCTCGCGTTGGCCGACCTGGTCGTTCAGCGCCCGCCACTTCAGGGCGGCGAGCTGGGCCTTGAGCTGACGCTCTTCGGCCTTGTACTCCTGATATTTCTCGGCGGACTGGGCCTGGCGGTGCAGGCGTTCCAACTGGCGCTCCAGTTCCTCGCGCAGGTCGGTCAGGCGCGCCAGGTTCTCCTGGGTGCGGCGGATGCGGCTCTCGGTCTCGCGGCGGCGCTCCTTGTACTTGGAGATCCCAGCGGCTTCCTCGATGAAATTGCGCAGGTCCTCGGGCTTGGCCTCGATCAGCTTGGAGATCATCCCCTGCTCGATGATGGAGTAGCTGCGCGGGCCGAGGCCGGTGCCGAGGAAGATATCGGTGATGTCGCGACGGCGGCACTTGGTGCCGTTGAGGAAATAGGTGTTCTGGCCATCGCGGCTGACGCGGCGGCGAATGGAAATCTCGGCGAAGGCGGCGTATTCGCCCACCAGGCTGTTGTCGGAGTTGTCGAAGATCAGCTCGATGCTGGCCTGGGCCACCGGCTTGCGGCTGTTGGAGCCGTTGAAGATGACGTCGGTCATCGACTCGCCACGGAGGTTCTTCGCCGAACTCTCGCCCATTACCCAGCGAACGGCGTCGATGATGTTCGACTTGCCGCAACCGTTGGGGCCGACCACGGCCGCCATGTTGCTGGGGAAGCTGACCGTGGTCGGGTCCACGAAGGACTTGAACCCGGCCAGCTTGATGCATTTCAGCCGCATCGGTGCGCTCCGCTCAACGCTCGGCCAGGGCCGCGAGCACCAGCTCGCAGTTCTGCTGGCTGTATCCCCTCAGCACGTCGCGGATCTTCGCCTGATCGCGGGCGATCACCGCCAGCAGCAGCTCGTCGAAGACCTCGCCGAACTGGCCCATCTGGCCGCGACGGCGCTCCAGGGCGATGTAGTAGGTACGGGCGATGGCCGGCCGCAGGTTTTCCAGGGTCTGCTGCAGATAAGGGTTGTCGGCGAAGGGATAGGCCGCCTGCATGATGGCGAAGCTGGCATCGACGAAGGCGAAGATGTCTTCGCGCTGGCGAGCCTCTGCCAGGCGCTGCTGGATGGCGCGGAAAGGCTCCAGCTCCTCCTCGCTGCACCAGCGCTCGGCCACGGCGTAGGCCAGCAGGATGTACAACTCCATCATCAGGGTATAGAGGCTGCGCACGTGCTGCGGCGTCAGCTCGGACACCTGGGCGCCACGGCGCGGCAGGATGTTGATCAGGTGGCGGCGCTCGAGGATCAGCAGCGCCTCGCGCACCGACCCCCGGCTGACATTCATGGCCTGGGTGACTTTCTGTTCCTGGATGCGCTCCCGCTCCTTCAGCTCGCCGCGGATGATGCGCTCGGCCAGGTGATGGGCGATCTGCTCGGAGAGGCTGTCCGATGCCTTGAACGTCATGGTTTTCCTTCGAACTGGGGACATTGTGCGCCGCGCCGGGGCTTTCCCGCGCCAAGGCTCCGGCGCTGACAGTACTACGGGTACGGGCAGGGCGCGCAAGAGCGATTGGGGGAAATTTCCGACTGTGCCGCAGAGCGTGCGGCAGGCGGCGGAGTCTATCACAAGGCAGCAACAGCTCTTGTAGGGGCGAATTCATTGGCCAAGGGGGGCAGAGCAGCCCCGCCCCGCTCAAGGGCAGGCCTTCGGCCTGCTTGGCGAATGAATTCGCCCCTACAGGAAAAACACCCGCGGACGGGCGCCCTCCCCGCCCTTTCCTACACTTATGGACAGGTGGCACGAAATGCGCTTGAACCTTGAGACAGAGCGGGCGCGGCGGGCTAATAACCGAAAGCCATGACTCTTTCCTGACTTCTGAGTCAAATATTTGTTGACCCGCAAGTCAGACGATTCTAAATTTGCCGCCATACGAGCCCTCGTAAAAACAATAAAGTGCCTGGAGGTCGTCCTTGATCCAGTTTTTACTCAATCGGGAGCTGCGCACCGAGCATGCCCTCGATCCCAATATCACGGTGCTCAACTACCTGCGTGAGCATGTCGGCAAACCCGGTACCAAAGAAGGCTGTGCCTCGGGCGATTGCGGTGCCTGCACCGTGGTCGTCGGCGAGCTGGAGGGGGACCGCATCCGCTACCGCACCCTCAACTCCTGCCTGACCTTCGTCTCTTCGCTGCACGGCAAGCAACTGATCACCGTGGAAGACCTCAAGCACCAGGGCCAACTGCACTCCGTGCAGCAGGCCATGGTGGATTGCCACGGTTCCCAGTGCGGCTTCTGCACCCCCGGTTTCGTCATGTCGCTGTTCGCCCTGCAGAAGAACAGCAGCGGCTACGACAAGGCCCAGACCATGGAAGCCCTGGCCGGCAACCTGTGCCGCTGCACCGGTTACCGCCCGATCATCGACGCCGCAGAGCAGGCCTGTTGCCAGAAGCAGCCGGACCAGTTCGACGCCGCCGAGGCCCAGACCGTCGCCCAGTTGAAAGCCATCGCCCCCCGCGAGACCGCCGAGCTGAACAGCGGCGACAAGCGCTGCCTGGTACCGCTGACCGTGGCCGACCTGGCCGATTTCTATGTCGCCAACCCGCAGGCCCGCCTGCTGGCCGGCGGCACCGACCTGGCCCTGGAAGTCACCCAGTTCCACCGCGAACTGCCGGTGATGATCTATGTCGGCCACATCGAGGCCATGAAGCGCATCGAGGAAACCGCCGACTTCATCGAGATCGGCGCCGCCACGCCGCTGTCCGACTGCTACGAGACCCTGGCCCGCGAGTACCCGGACTTCGGCGAACTGCTGCACCGCTTCGCCTCCCTGCAGATCCGCAACCAGGGCACCCTGGGCGGCAACATCGGCAACGCCTCCCCCATCGGCGACGCCCCGCCGCTGCTGATCGCCCTGGGCGCCGAGATCGTCCTGCGCAAGGGCAACCAGACCCGCATCCTGCCGCTGGACGAATACTTCCTCGACTACAAGGTCACCGCCCGCCAGGAAGCGGAGTTCATCGAGAAGATCCGCGTGCCCCGCGCCCGCAAAAACCAGGCCTTCCGCGCCTACAAGGTGTCCAAGCGCCTGGACGACGACATCTCCGCCGTCTGCGCCGCCTTCAACCTGGTGATCGAGAATGGCCAGGTGCGCAAGGCCCGCGTCGCCTTCGGCGGCATGGCCGGCATTCCCAAGCGCGCCAGCGCCTGCGAGAAGGCCCTGATCGGCGCCGCCTGGTATCCGGGCACCGTCGAGCGCGCCTGCGCGGCCCTGGCCCAGGACTTCACCCCGCTCACGGACTTCCGCGCCAGCAAGGAATACCGCCTGCTGGCCGCCCAGAACCTGCTGCGCAAGTTCTTCCTCGAGCTGCAATCCCCAGAAGTCGAAACCCGGGTGACCGCCTATGTCTAATCACTTTCATCACAGAACCCAGGAAGAACTGGCGGAACTGTTCCGCGCCGACATCACCACCGGCGTCGGCAAGAGCGTCAAGCACGAGAGCGCGCCCAAGCACGTCTCGGGCGAGGCCGTGTACGTCGACGACCGCCTGGAATTCCCCAACCAGCTGCACGTCTACGCCCGCATGAGCGACCGCGCCCATGCGCGCATCACCCGCATCGATACCACGCCCTGCTACCAGTTCCCCGGCGTGGCCATCGCCATCACCGCCAAGGACGTGCCCGGCCAGCTGGACATCGGCCCGGTGGTGGCCGGTGACCCGCTGCTCGCCGACGGCAAGGTCGAGTACGTCGGCCAGGTGGTCCTGGCCGTGGGTGCCGACAGCCTGGAAACCGCACGCAAGGCGGCCATGGCCGCGATCGTCGAGTACGAGGACCTGGAGCCGGTGCTGGACGTGGTCGACGCCCTGCGCAAGAAGCATTTCGTGCTGGACAGCCACCAGCACAAGCGCGGTGATTCCACCACCGCCCTGGCCAGCGCGAAGAACCGCCTGCAGGGCACCCTGCATATCGGCGGCCAGGAACACTTCTACCTGGAAACCCAGATCTCCTCGGTGATGCCTACCGAGGACGGCGGCATGATCGTCTACACCTCCACCCAGAACGCCACCGAAGTGCAGAAGCTGGTGGCCGAGGTGCTGGGCGTGCCGATGCACAAGATCGTCATCGACATGCGCCGCATGGGCGGCGGCTTCGGCGGCAAGGAAACCCAGGCGGCCGGCCCGGCCTGCCTGTGTGCGGTGATCGCCCACCACACCGGGCGCCCGACCAAGATGCGCCTGCCGCGCATGGAAGACATGACCATCACCGGCAAGCGCCACCCCTTCTACGTCGAATACGACGTGGGCTTCGACGACAACGGCCTGCTCAGCGGTATCGAGCTGGAACTGGCGGGCAACTGCGGCTACTCGCCGGACCTGTCCGGCTCCATCGTCGATCGCGCGATGTTCCACTCGGACAACGCCTATTTCCTCGAAAACGCCACCATCAACGGTCACCGCTGCAAGACCAACACCGCATCGAACACCGCCTACCGCGGTTTCGGCGGTCCGCAGGGCATGGTCGCGATCGAGGAGATCATGGACGCCATCGCGCGCCACCTGGGCAAGGACCCGCTGGACGTGCGCAAGCTGAACTACTACGGCAAGGATGAGCGCAACGTCACCCACTACTACCAGACCGTCGAGCACAACATGCTCGCCGAAATGACCGCCGAGCTGGAGGCCAGCAGCGACTACGCCAAGCGCCGCGAAGAGATCCGCGCCTTCAACGAGAAGAGCCCGGTGCTGAAGAAAGGCCTGGCGATGACCCCGGTGAAATTCGGCATCAGCTTCACCGCCACCTTCCTCAACCAGGCCGGCGCGCTGGTGCACATCTACACCGATGGCAGCATCCATCTGAACCATGGCGGCACCGAGATGGGCCAGGGCCTGAACACCAAGGTCGCCCAGGTTGTGGCCGAGGTGTTCCAGGTGGATATCGGCCGCATCCAGATCACCGCCACCAACACCGACAAGGTCCCCAACACCTCGCCAACCGCCGCGTCCTCCGGTGCCGACCTGAACGGCAAGGCCGCGCAGAATGCCGCCGAGACCATCAAAGGCCGCCTGGTGGAGTTCCTCGCCAACCACTTCAAGGTGACCGCCGAGGATGTCGAGTTCAAGAACGAGCAGGTGCGCGTGCGCGACCATTACCTCTCCTTCGAGGAAATGATCCAGCTCGCCTACTTCAACCAGATCTCACTCTCCAGCACCGGCTTCTACCGCACGCCGAAGATCTTCTACGACCGCGACAAGGCAGCCGGCCGCCCCTTCTACTACTTCGCCTATGGCGTGGCCTGTGCCGAAGTCATAGTCGACACCCTGACCGGCGAGTACAAGATGCTGCGCACCGACATCCTGCATGACGTGGGTGCGTCGCTTAACCCGGCCATCGACATCGGCCAGGTGGAAGGCGCCTTCGTCCAGGGCATGGGCTGGCTGACCATGGAAGAGCTGGTGTGGAATGCCAAGGGCAAGCTGATGACCAACGGCCCGGCCAGCTACAAGATCCCGGCCATCGCCGACATGCCCATCGACCTGCGGGTGAAGCTGGTGGAGAACCGCAAGAACCCCGAGCAGACGGTGTTCCACTCCAAGGCCGTGGGCGAGCCGCCCTTCATGCTCGGCATCGCCGTCTGGTGCGCCATCAAGGACGCAGTGGCCAGCCTGGGCGACTACAAGGTGCAGCCGCAGATCGACGCGCCGGCCACCCCTGAGCGCGTGCTCT
>NZ_JBHSOU010000016.1:101573-102584 GCF_042656385.1 Pseudomonas sp. GCM10022186 | reverse complement strand
CCGCTCGGGCCGGTCGCCACTCAAAAACAACGGTGCAGAACAATGACAACATCCACCGATAGATCGAAGACGACGCAGCAGGACTCCGAAGTCGTGCTGCTGGAAACGCTGCCGGCTCCGGTGCGTCCGAAGGACGACTGGCGCCTGTCGCGCACCACCAGGCCACTGCGTAGCTGGAGACTGAGCAAATGAGCTGGATCAGCGCCCTCGCCGACCTGCAGCAACGCGGTGAACCCTGCGTGCTGGTGACCATCATCGAAGAGCGCGGCTCCACCCCGCGCAATGCCGGCTCGAAGATGGTGGTCACTGCCGAGCGCATCTTCGAGACCATCGGTGGCGGTCACCTCGAGTACAAGGCGATGGAAATTGCCCGCCAGATGCTCGAGAGCCGCACCCAGGACACCCGCCTGGAACGCTTCAGCCTGGGCGCCAGCCTTGGCCAGTGCTGTGGCGGCGCCACGGTGCTCTTGTTCGAACCCATGGGCCAGCCCCAGGCGCACATCGCCGTGTTCGGCGCCGGCCATGTCGGCCGCGCCCTGGTGCCGATCCTCGCCAGCCTGCCGTGCAAGGTACGCTGGATCGACTCGCGGGAGAACGAATTCCCCGAGCAGATTCCCGCCGGGGTGGAGAAGGTGGTCAACGAAGAGGTGATCGACGAGATCGAGAACATGCCCAAGGGCAGCTACTACATCGTCATGACCCATAACCACCAGCTGGACCTGGAGCTGACCGCGGAGATCCTCAAGCGCAACGACTTCGCCTACTTCGGCCTGATCGGCTCGAAGACCAAGCGCGTCAAGTTCGAACATCGCCTGCGCGAACGCGGCTTCGCCAGCGAGACCGTCCAGCGCATGCGCTGCCCGATGGGTATCGGCGAAGTGAAGGGCAAGCTGCCGGTGGAGATCGCCATTTCCATCGCCGGCGAAGTGGTCGCCACCTACAACGCCAACTTCGGCCAGGAAGTGAAGAAGGGCGAAACCATCGCCAAGCTGATCCCCTCCTCGCGCCGGG
>NZ_JBHSOU010000016.1:75042-101494 GCF_042656385.1 Pseudomonas sp. GCM10022186 | reverse complement strand
TTTTCCCTTCTCCCTCCGGGAGAAGGTGGCGCGAAGCGCCGGATGAGGGAAACCACCGCAAGCGCGTGACCGGACATCCCTCACCCCAGCCCTCTCCCAAAGGGAGAGGGAGCCAAAAGCCGAACCAGTAATGAACGAGACTGACATGACCAGCCACGTAACCGCCTACCGCTCCGCCATCCTGCACAGCATCGCCGACCCCGCCCTGGTGGGCGCCGAGCAGTCCTACCAGTACTTCGAAGACGGCCTGCTGGTGGTGGAAGACGGTCGCATCGCCGCTCTGGGCGACGCCAAGACCCTGCTGCCGGGCCTGGCCGCCGGCGTCGAGGTGCGCGAATACCGCGACGCCCTGATCACCCCCGGTTTCATCGACACCCATATCCACTTCCCGCAGACCGGCATGATCGCCTCCTACGGCGAGCAGCTGCTGGACTGGCTGAACACCTACACTTTCCCCACCGAAAAGCGGTTCGCCGACAAGGCCCATGCCGCTGACGTCGCCGGCATTTTCCTCAAGGAACTGCTGCGCAACGGCACCACCACCGCCCTGGTGTTCGGCACCGTGCACAAGGAGTCGGTGGACGCCTTCTTCGAAGCCGCGCAGGCGCTGGATCTGCGGATGATCGCCGGCAAGGTGCTGATGGACCGCAACGCCCCGGACTACCTCACCGACACGCCGGAATCGGGCTATGCCGACAGCAAGGAGCTGATCGAGCGCTGGCACGGCAAGGGCCGCCTGCACTATGCGGTGACCCCGCGCTTCGCCCCCACCAGCACCCCGGAGCAACTGGAGCTGGCCGGCAAGCTGTTCGCCGAGTACCCGGGCCTGTACATGCACACCCACCTGTCGGAGAACCGCAAGGAGATCGACTGGGTCAAGGAGCTGTTCCCCGAACGCAAGGGCTACCTGGACGTCTATGACCACTTCAGGCTGATCGGCCAGCGCTCGGTGTTCGCCCACGGCGTGCACCTGTGCGACGACGAATGCAAGCGCCTGGCGGAAACCGGCTCGGCGGTGGCTTTCTGCCCCACCTCCAACCTCTTCCTCGGCAGCGGCCTGTTCGACCTGCAGAAGCTGGAAGAGCACGGTGTGCGCGTTGGCCTGGGCACCGATGTGGGCGCCGGCACCAGCTTCTCCCAGCTGCAATCGCTGAACGAGGCCTACAAGGTGATGCAGCTGCAGGGCAAGAAGCTCGACCCCTTCAAGTCCCTCTACCTGGCCACCCTGGGCGGCGCCCGCGCGCTCTACCTGGACGACAAGATCGGTAACTTCCAGGCCGGCAAGGATGCGGACTTCGTGGTCCTCGACTACAAGGCCACCCCGCTGCTGGACTACCGCCTGCAGCAGGCTACGAGCCTTCCTGAGAAGCTGTTCGCCCTGACCATCCTCGGCGACGACCGCACCGTGAAGGAAACCTTCGCCGCCGGCCGCAGCGTGCATCAGCGCGGTTGATTGGGTTTTCTTTTGGTGCTCTTCCTGTGGGGGCGAATTCATTCGCTAAGGACCGCAAAGCGGTCCCCTGGATAGGCTGTACCGGCAGGCAGGCCTTCGGCCTGCATCGCGAATGAATTCGCCCCCACAATGGATTCCCCATCCCCAACAAAAAACCCCGCATTGCGGGGTTTTCTGCTGGAGCCGGATCAGGCGCTGCGGGGCGTGCCGCGGCCGGGCTTCTTCTTGGTCTGCAACAGGTGCGAGAACACCGCGTGCAGGTCGTCCGAGGCGCCGCCTTCGTCGAGGTTCAGCTTGTCGTCGATATGGTCCATGTGATGCATCATCAGCATCACCGCGCGCTCGGCATCGCGGGACTCGATGGCGTCGATCAGGCGATTGTGCTCATCGAAGGAACAGTGGGAGCGGCTGCCGCTCTCGTACTGGGCGATGATCAGCGAGGTCTGGGACACCAGGCTGCGCTGGAAGCTCACAAGGGGCGCGTTCTTCGCCGCCTCGGCCAGTTTCAGGTGGAATTCGCCGGACAGGCGGATGCCGGCACCACGATCGCCACGGGAGAAGCAGGCCTGCTCCTCGTTGACCATCTGCCGCAATTCCTGCAGCTGCTCGGCGGTGGCGTGCTCCACCGCCAGTTCGGTGATGGCGCGCTCCACCAGGCGGCGGGCGTAGAAGATCTCGCGGGCTTCCTCGACGCTGGGACTGGCCACCACGGCGCCACGATTCGGCCGCAGCAATACCACGCCTTCATGGGCCAGGCGCGACAGTGCGCGGCGGATGATGGTACGGCTTACGCCGAATATCTCGCCCAGGGCCTCTTCGCTCAGCTTGGTGCCGGGGGCCAGGCGTTGCTCGAGAATGGCATCGAAAATATGCGCGTAGACGACGTCGTCCTGCGTGCCGCTGCGGGTGCTTTTGGCGCTGCGCGGCTGCTTCTTCAGTGGCTGCAACTGTTCGTTCATGGGGGCTCACGTCAGTGGGTCGGCGGTCTTCCAGGGCCCTTTTTGCCCCTCTCCGCCGGGCTGATCAGGTCTGTCAGCGAGGGAAATCAGGGAAAAAGCGAGAGATATTGTACACAATCATCCCGCCTTGAACAGATTCGCCGCATGTCACGTCAATTTCCTGACCAGTTGCACAGGTTTTCCGGAAGGATCCGATTCCGTCATTTCCGCGGAGGACCGAGAAGACCAATGGCGGTTTTTTCCTACACTTTTTTCTCATAAGCACGGCCGTATCTGCTCCATTCCGTCCTTTTCCCCTTCCCTCCCGCCACCGCCCAGCAGTTCACACGAATTCGTAACTCATTGTTTTTTAACAATTTAGTTAGTTCGTTAGGGTGCAAATTGTCGCGGCAAAACCTGTCCAGAAAGTCAGCTTTCGGGGATTGGTTCGATTTATCGAACATTGAAAACATTATTTGTTTTTTTTGTATACAAAGGCATAATCGCGCCGTGACTTCCTGACCCTGAGGTCAAGTATTGGAGGAAGTGCACCACTCACGCCATCCGCCTCAGTCAGTCCGGAGCCAGCTCCAGGCTCTGGGTGATCAAAACAAAAGAGATGAGGAGTACCACGCTGTGGAAAGCATCAAACAACAAGAACAAGGAACGTACGCCGCTACACCGCCCGCCACCGGTCTGCTTGAACGTCTCTTCAAGCTCAGCCTTCACGGCACCACCGTGAAGACCGAACTGGCTGCAGGCCTGACGACCTTCATCACCATGGCCTACATCATTTTCGTCAACCCGAACATCATGGCCGATGCCGGGATCGATCATGGCGCGGCCTTCGTTGCCACCTGTCTCGCCGCAGCCTTCGGCTGTCTCCTCATGGGGCTCTACGCCAACTGGCCGGTCGGCCTCGCGCCGGGCATGGGCCTGAACGCCTTCTTCACCTACACCGTGGTCAACACCATGGGCTACAGCTGGCAGATCGCGCTCGGCGCGGTGTTCCTCTCCGGCGTGCTGTTCATGATCCTGACCTTCTCGCGCATCCGCGAATGGCTGCTCAACAGCATCCCCAGCAGTCTGCGCTTCGCCATGGGCGCGGGCGTGGGGCTGTTCCTCGGGCTGATCGGCCTGAAGACCGCCGGCATCGTGGTCGCCCATCCGGCCACCCTGGTGCACATCGGTGACCTGACCTCCCCCGGTCCGCTGCTGGCCGCCATCTGCTTCCTGATGATCGCGGTGCTGGAGTACCGTCGGATCTTCGGCGGCATCCTCATCAGCATCCTCACCGTGACCCTGATCGGCGTGGGCTTGGGGATAGTCAAGTTCGGCGGCGTGTTCTCCATGCCGCCGAGCCTGGCCCCGACCTTCATGGCCATGGATATCACCGGCGCCTTCGACGTCACCATGGTCAGCGTGATCCTGGCCTTCCTCTTCGTGCACATGTTCGACACCGCCGGCACTCTGATGGGCGTTGCCCAGCGTGCCAACCTGGTGCAGGAAGACGGTCGCATCGAGAACCTGTCCAGGGCCATGAAGGCGGACAGCGCCTCCAGCGTCTTCGGTGGCGTGCTCGGCGTACCGCCGGTGACCAGCTACGTGGAAAGCGCCGCGGGCGTCGCCGCCGGCGGCCGCACCGGCCTGACCGCGGTGACCGTGGGCGTGCTCTTCATCGCCGCGATGTTCTTCGCTCCGCTGGCCGGCATGATCCCCGCCTACGCCACCGCCGGCGCGCTGATCTACGTCGCCATGCTGATGATGGGCGGCATGGCTCACATCGACTGGAAGGAACACACCGAGACCATCCCGGCCATCGTCACCGTGATCATGATGCCGCTGACCTTCTCGGTCGCCGATGGCATCGCCCTGGGCTTCGTGACCTACGTGGCGATGAAGGCCTTCACCGGCAAGTACAAGGATGTCTCCGTCAGCCTGTATGCCCTTTGCGCCATCTTCGTCGCCAAGTTCATCTTCCTCTGACTCCGGCAACGCAACACCGGGCCCTGCTGCATCGCGGCAGGGCCTTTTCGTTTGCACGTTCGTAGAACGTGGAAATGCTTCTGGTCCCCAATAAGGAAGCATCCCGGAGCAGGTAGGGTGCGCCGTGCGCACCGAGTGGGATCGGCCACCGCGCATCGTTCAATCGCTGGTGCGCACGGCGCACCCTACAGTGGGCCAACCATCGGGGTTATGCATCGACTTTCCCCGGTTGCGTAATGTGCCGCTGCTCCTTTATCCAGCAACGACAGCTCCGGGCGATTTCCGACCACTGCCCAACGAAATGGCGATTGCCGCCTAGACTCCTCCCTTATCCGACATGCATCCGATGCGCCTGCACAGCCCCTTGGGCTGGCGACCGGGTTTTCTTCCGGAAATACCGCACTCCCTTGCGCATCTCCCCGTGATGCGTTTCAGCCCGGCCTTGTGCCGGGCTTCTTTTTTCCGGCATGGCACTTTCCTGCAGACGAAAAAAAGGCCCGCAGTGTGAACGGGCCGTAAGAGACTCCAGTGAGTCGAGGGTAACGAGAATCGGGATCTAGCTGCCGCGATAGGTGGAGTAGCTGTAGGGAGAGATCAGCAGCGGCACGTGATAGTGGTCCTGCTCGGCGGAGATACCGAAACGCAGTACGACCACATCCAGGAAAGCGGGCTCGGCGAGCTTCACGCCACGGGCGCGGTAATAATCGCCGGCGTGAAAATGGATCTGGTAGACACCGCTCTGGTAGTCGGCGCCCTGCAGCAGGGGCGCATCGCAGCGGCCGTCGTCGTTGGTGGTGGTGGTGGCGACCAGCTCCAGGCCCGCGCCTTCCACGCGGTAGAGCTCGATCTTGATGTCACGGCCAGGGCAGCCGTGGGCGGCATCCAGTACATGCGTGGTCAAACGTCCCATTGCTCGCTGGGCGTCCACCGGGCCGCAGCGAGGGCCAGGATCGGAACGCCACACCTCCTCTGCTTGTTGAAATCGGTGCGTGGACAGGGCCAGGGGCCCGGTATGGTGCGCAGGATAACATGCGACTGACGAAATGTAAGACATAAACTCAAAAAATTGTACACAATATCTAGCAAAAATCCTGCTGGACTGCAGCCATCCCGCAGCCAATGCGGATTTGCGCCCATCGGCCAGGGGCCAAGCCTTCCGCCTTCAGCTTCTGACCACATGGGCAGGTTTCCTGTCTGATCGACAGATGACGATTTCGACAAAGTTTTGATTTACAAAACTCACGACAGTTTGTATACAATCACCCCATCCACGGTCGCGCACCACTTCCCAGGCTGCCGCCGATCGCCCAACAGACAAGAAGGAAGACTGCAGTGAGCGCTGATTACCCACGCGACCTGATCGGTTACGGCAACAACCCTCCACACCCGCAATGGCCGGGTGAATCCCGCATCGCCCTGTCCTTTGTGCTGAATTACGAAGAAGGCGGCGAGCGCAACGTGCTCCATGGCGACAAGGAGTCCGAAGCCTTCCTGTCCGAGATGGTGGCCGCCCAGCCGCTGCAGGGCGTGCGCAACATGAGCATGGAATCCCTCTACGAATATGGCAGCCGCGTCGGCGTCTGGCGCCTGCTCGAGCTGTTCAAGCGCCATGACATCCCGCTGACCATCTTCGCCGTGGCCATGGCCGCCCAGCGCCATCCGCAAGCCATTCGCGCCATGGTCGAGGCCGGCCACGAGATCTGCAGCCACGGCTATCGCTGGATCGATTACCAGTACATGGACGAGGCCCAGGAGCGCGAGCACATGCTCGAAGCCATCCGCATCCTCACCGAACTGACCGGCGAACGCCCGGTGGGCTGGTACACCGGCCGCACCAGCCCGAATACCCGGCGCCTGGTGATGGAGGAAGGCGGTTTCCTCTACGACTCCGACACCTATGACGACGACCTGCCCTACTGGGACCCGGCCAGCACCGCCGAAAAGCCGCACCTGGTCATCCCCTACACCCTGGACACCAACGACATGCGTTTCACCCAGGTGCAGGGCTTCAACAAGGGCGACGACTTCTTCGAGTACCTGAAGGACGCCTTCGACGTGCTCTACGCCGAAGGCGCCGCCGGCGCGCCGAAAATGCTCTCCATCGGCATGCACTGCCGCCTGCTGGGCCGTCCGGCTCGCCTCGCCTCCCTGGCGCGCTTCATCGACTACGTGAAAGGCCATGAGAAGGTCTGGTTCGCCCGCCGCGCCGACATCGCCCGCCACTGGCACGCCACCCACCCTTTCAAAGAGCAAGCGAAATGAGCCGCTTCCAGACCCTGACCCCGTCCACCCTCTCCCGCGATGCCTTCGTCAAGGCGTTCGCCGATATCTACGAGCATTCGCCCTGGGTAGCCGAGAAAGCCTTCGACCTGGGCCAGGACGGCAGCATTGACGAGATCGACGGCCTGCACCAGCGCATGGCCGACCTGTTGCTCAGCGCCAGCCACGAATCCCAGCTGGCGCTGATCAACGCTCACCCGGACCTGGCCGGCAAGGCTGCCGTCCGTGGCGAGCTGACCGAGGCCAGCACCAGCGAACAGGCCGGTGCCGGTATCCATGAGTGCACGGCTGAAGAGTTTGCGCGCTTCACCGAGCTGAACGACGCCTACAAGGCCAAGTTCGGATTCCCCTTCATCATGGCGGTGAAAGGCAGCAACCGGCACCAGATCCTGGCGGCCTTCGAGGAGCGCATCCACAACTCCCCCGAAGCCGAGTTCAACCGGGCCCTGGCCGAGATCAACAAGATCGCGCTGTTCCGTCTGCAGCAGATGTAAGCCGCAGCCGCGCCGCACCTATCCAGGCCCTGGGCGGGCCGCCGCCCGCCCATCGGCTCTCCACCGATCCGGAGAGCCAGGAGGGAGGATGGAAGACCACCTCCCCTTCCGGACCCTCCCCGCGCAGCGGGACGGGAACCAGCAACGAACCAGTAGAACAGCCATGCGAACCCTGAAGATCGAGCCCCTGACCAAAGAAGCCTTCGCACCCTTCGGCGATGTGATCGAAACCGACGGCAGCGAGTACTTCATGATCAACAACGGCTCCACCCGCCGTTACCACAAGCTGGCCACGGTCGAGACCGCCCAGCCGGACGACAAGGCGATCATCAGCATCTTCAGCGCCGAATCCCTCGAGATGCCCTTGCGCATCCGCATGCTGGAACGACATCCGCTGGGCAGCCAGGCCTTCATCCCGCTGCTCGGCAACCCCTTTCTGGTCGTGGTCGCGCCACTTGGCGATGCACCTGTACCGGGCTTGGTCCGTGCCTTCATTTCCAATGGCAGGCAGGGCGTTAATTACCATCGCGGCGTCTGGCACCACCCGGTGCTGACGATCGAAAAGCGGGATGACTTCCTGGTGGTTGATCGCAGCGGTTCCGGCAACAACTGCGATGAGCATTACTTCACCGAGGACGAGCAGCTCCTCCTCGATCCCCACCACTAATAAGAGAAGCCCAAGGATCGGCGTGCCGGTCCGCGGGAAAGAGGTAACAACTGTGGAAGCACATTTGACCGAATGGCTGAACCTGGGCATTCGCTGGGTTCACATGATCACCGGCATCGCCTGGATCGGCGCGTCCTTCTATTTCGTCTGGCTTGAGAACAACCTCAATCGCTCCAACCCTCGCGAAGGGTTGTCGGGCGACCTCTGGGCCATCCACGGTGGCGGCATCTACCACCTGGAGAAGTACAAGCTCGCCCCGCCGAAAATGCCGGACAACCTGCACTGGTTCAAATGGGAAGCCTATTTCACCTGGTTGTCGGGCGTCGCCCTGCTGACCGTGGTGTTCTACCTGAACCCGACCCTGTACCTGATCGCCCCCGGCGTGGACATTTCCCCGGCTGCCGCCGTCGCCATCGGCATCGGTTCGCTGGTCGCAGGCTGGTTCATCTACGACTTCCTCTGCGACTCGCCGCTGGGCAAGACCCCCGCCCTGCTGGGCCTGGTGCTGTTCGTGCTGGTGGTCGGCGCCGCATGGGGCTTCACCCATGTGTTCAGCGGCCGTGGTTCCTACATCCACGTCGGCGCGCTGATCGGCACCATCATGGTCGGCAACGTGTTCCGCATCATCATGCCGGCCCAGCGCGCGCTGGTTAAGGCCATCGAAGAGAACCGCACCCCCGATCCGGTGCTGCCGGCCAAGGGCCTGCTGCGTTCGCGCCACAACAACTACTTCACCCTGCCGGTGCTGTTCATCATGATCAGCAACCACTTCCCGAGCACCTACGGCAGCCAGTACAACTGGCTGATCCTGGCCGGGATCGCGGTGATCGCGGTACTGGTGCGCCACTACTTCAACACCCGCCACGACAGCAACAAGTTCGCCTGGACCCTGCCGGCCGGCGCCCTGGGCATGATCTGCCTGGCCTTCGTCACCGCGCCGAACTACAAGGCCGCCGAACCGACTGTCGCCGTCGCACCGGCCCACCAGGAAGAAGCCGCCCCCGCTGCAGCTCCGGCAGCCCCCGCTTCCAGCGAAAGCCAGCCGCAAGCCGCCGCACCCGCCCAGGCCGGCAACGGCACGGCGAGCTTCGACAAGGTCCACAGCGTGATCCAGGAACGCTGCGCCGTCTGCCATTCCGCCAAGCCCACCAGCCCGATGTTCACCTCGGCGCCGGGCGGCGTCATGCTCGACACCCCGCAGCAGATCCAGATGCTCGCACCGAAGATCCAGGCCCAGGCCGTCGCCAGCCAGATCATGCCGCTGGGCAACATCACCCAGATGACCCAGGAAGAGCGTGACCTGATCGGTCGCTGGATCGCCCAGGGTGCCAAGACCAACTGAGCAGGACCACGGCGGATCCTGACCCCAAGCAGGGTCCGCGTTTTACAAGCCTGCCCCCAGGCAGGCTTTTTTTATCCGCGGCATCCGCCCTGGCCACACGCCGGGGCCAGCAACATGAATACCTGGCACGCCGCGCCCACGAGGTGCGGCATTGCCAAGCGACATACAAGAACAAAATCGCCAGAGGTGTTGCATGACCACTCCGACAGAGCGGGAAACCGCCCTTTCGCCCGCTGACCAGCGCCTGCCCCTGATGCAATTGCTGCTCGTCGGTATCCAGCACGTCCTGCTGATGTACGGCGGCGCCGTTGCCGTACCCCTGATCGTCGGCCAGGCCGCCGGCCTGTCCCGCGAAGAAATCGCCTTCCTGATCAATGCCGACCTGCTGGTCGCCGGCATCGCCACCATAGTGCAGTCCATCGGCATCGGCCCGGTGGGTATCCGCATGCCGGTGATGATGGGCGCAAGCTTCGCCGCCGTCGGCAGCATGGTGGTGATGGCCGGGATGCCCGGTGTCGGTATCCAGGGCATCTTCGGCGCCACCATCGCCGCCGGCGCCTTCGGCCTGCTGCTCGCCCCCTTCATGTCGCGCATCGTGCGCTTCTTCCCGCCCCTGGTGACCGGCACCGTGATCACCTCCATCGGCCTCAGCCTCTTTCCGGTTGCGGTCAACTGGGCTGGCGGCGGCAACCAGGCCACCCAGTTCGGCGCCCTGGAGTACCTGGCCATCGCCGCCCTGGTGCTGGGCACGATTCTGCTGGTGAACCGCTTCCTCAAGGGTTTCTGGGTCAATGTCTCGGTACTGATCGGCATGGCCCTGGGCTACGCCCTGGCCGGCGCCTGCGGCATGGTCGACCTCAACGGCCTGGACCAGACGCCCTGGTTCCAGGTGGTGGAGCCGCTGCATTTCGGCATGCCGAAGTTCGAGCTGGCCTCGGTGCTGTCCATGTGCCTGGTGGTGGTGATCATCTTCGTCGAGTCCACCGGCATGTTCCTGGCCCTGGGCAAGATCACCGGCCGCGAGGTCTGCCCCAACGCCCTGCGCCGCGGCCTGATGTGCGACGCCGGCGCCTCCTTCCTGGCGGGCTTCTTCAACACCTTCACCCATTCGTCCTTCGCCCAGAACATCGGCCTGGTACAGATGACCGGTGTGCGCAGCCGCTATGTGACGGTGGCGGCGGGAGGTTTCCTGATCGGCCTCAGCCTGCTGCCGAAGGCCGCCTTCCTGGTCGCCTCCATCCCGCCTGCGGTGCTTGGAGGTGCCGGCATCGCCATGTTCGGCATGGTCGCCGCCACCGGCATCAAGATCCTTCACGAAGCGGACATCACCGACCGGCGCAACCAGTTGCTGGTGGCCGTGAGCATCGGCATGGGCATGGCCCCGGTGGTGCGTCCGGAGTTCTTCGCCCACCTGCCGCACTGGATGGAGCCCATCACCCATAGCGGCATCGCCATGGCCACGGTCAGCGCCCTCACCCTCAACCTGCTGTTCAACATCCTCGGCGAGAAGGAACGCAGCCGGCAGTGCGCTGCCCACTGAACGAGTTCGCTCCCATCCGGCTGAACCCAAGAGGTTTTTCCGGGACTCCATAGCCCGCCTACCCGGCGGGCTCTTTTAAACCTGCCCCAGCTACCGGGCCGTGCCCCGCGCACGACCATTCCGGCCACGCGGAGACTCCGTGCAGGTCTCGGTGTGTTTTCAGAAATACAACAAGAAGGAACACCTGAATGCTTCGCTACCCCAGCCTGGCGCTTGGCGCCGCTTTGCTCGTCGCCAGCCCGGCCGGCTTCGCCGCCGAACAGGGCAAAGTCTTCGAATGGATGAACAACAGCGTCGGCTTCCGCTACGGCCAGCAGTTCACCAACCCGAACAACCCGGACAAGTTCGCCAAACGCATCTACAGCTTCACCCACGCCGACGGTTACCGCTACGGCAGCAACTTCTTCAACCTGGATGTGTTCCTCTCCGACAGCCGCGACCCGCGCAAGGGAACCGATCATGGCGGCAGCGAGGTCTACGCGGTGTACCGGCACCAGCTGTTCGCCTCGCGGGTGTTCGACCAGCCGCTGGGCACCGGCCTGGTGAAGGACTACGCCTTCACCTTCGGCTTCGACGCCAACCGCAACAACAATCGCGCGTCGGCGAAGAAGCGTGCCCTGGTATTCGGCCCGACGCTGAAGCTCAACGGTGCCGGCGTCCTCGACCTGAGCCTGTTCTACTACCGCGAGAAGAACCATTCGGGCATTCCCGGCGCCAAGCATCCGGACCACACCTTCGACGCCACCTACATGGTCAACCTGACCTGGCTCAAGCCCTTCCAGCTGGGCGACCACGACGCCAAGTTCCAGGGTTTCGTCAACTATGTCGGCGAAAAGGGCGAAGACTATTTCGACAAGGACACCGCACCGGAAACCCTGATGCGCACCTCGCTGATGGTGGCCACCTTCCCCGGCGCCAAGCGCAAGCCCAACCTCTGGCTGGGGGTTGGCTACGAGTACTGGCACAACAAGTTCGGCGTGGACGGCGGTCGCGGCAGCCGCACCTCGACGCCGACGGTGAACATGGAAATCACCTTCTGATACCTGACTGACCGAAAGGCGGGGCCGTTCCCGAAGAGACGATCTCCTCTGTAGGGGCGAATTCATTCGCCAAGCAGGCCGCAGGCCTGCCGCTGCCGCATGGCGCAACACCCGGCCGGGGGCCGCTGCGCGGCCCTTGGCGAATGAATTCGCCCCTACAGGAACAGGCATGATTCCCCTCCCCTTCCAGCCGGGGTAAGGCGCACCGCGCCTTCCCCCGGTCTTTTTCCCCGATGCGATCAGAAATGCACCTTGACCAGCAGGCTGGCGGTGTTCTGGTCGGTGCCGTCGAGGATCTCGTCGCCAAGGAAGCTCTCGCTGTCGATGCCGTACTTGTCCTTCCAGTAGTCGTACTCGAAGCCGACGTAGAGCTGCTTCTCGCCCCAGCCCATGGCCTTGCCCAGGTCGTACTTCACCTGCGGGTTGAAGTGCAGGTTGGCGTGGTAGGTGCCGCGGTCGTTCTCATCGTTGTCCACCACCCAGTCCATGAAGCCGTCGATCAGGATGTCGGAATTGCCCACCGGGATGGTGTAGCTCCACACCGGGGTGATCTGCCAGACGTCATCGCCCGGGCGGCTGCCATCGGTCTGGCGGTTGTAGAAGTTGACCTGGAAGAAGTCGAAGCCGGGGATGGCCAGGTCGAAACCCGGGCCGATCAGGTAGGACTCCACGTCACCCTCGCCGAACTCGTAGGTCATGGCCAGCAGCACGTCGGTCACCGGGCCGAACTGGATCTTCTGGTCGAAGATCTTGCCGAGCGACAGGCGCGGCTGGAATTCGCCGTAATAGGTGTTGTCGCCGACCAGGGGGTCCTTGTCGCCGTTGTAGAAGATCTTGTCCAGGAAGAAGAAGTTATCGCCGTACTTCCAACCGTCCGCATGCTCGAAGGTCACGGTCTGCTGGATCTCCGGGTTGATCTTGTAGTTCTGGCCGTAGAGGTAGGTCAGGCTGTTGTTCTGCCAGAACAGCAGGTCACCGGCGATGGCCTGGCCGCCCGCGAGCATTCCGGTCGTGAGGGCGAGGCAGTGCGGCAGATACTTGGCATTCATGGTTGTTCCCTTGTTGTAGTGGGTTTCAGGTTTTTCCGTCCCGCGCCCACCCGAAGCCCGCCTCGTGATCAGGGCAGGTCGCAGGGGGCTCGGGATTGGAGAGAGGTGCGCGCGCCGTGCGTCAGCCGGTCAGGCCGAGGCGAGAATGGCGGGCGGCGCCGGACGGGCTGTCTTCAGCGTTGCGCTGTTCGGCTGCGTCCAGGAGGTTCGGCAGAACCTCGATGATGGAAGTCGGGAAATCGAATTCAACGGCGCGGGCAGCGGCGTTTGCCGATGCCTGCGGAGCAAAGGTGGCCAGGAACGGCGTCGTGCGCTGTCGAGTGCAGCCCGCGCGTGAGCGCCAGGATGCAGGAGCATCATCCAGGCGATGGCGTTCGGGGCGAGCCCCGGAAATGTCGAACGAACTCATGGGTAAAGCCTGCCTATTGTTGTTTTCGGTCGTGGGCTTACAGGGTGGAGATGGACACCCCATGCAGTTGCTTCTGAAAAAGCTGATCTGGCGGTCAGGATTTTTCGAACTATATACACGTTGTGAACATCGCAAACAACAGTTTCTTTCAGAATTGTGTACAAAATCTCCAGCCAATTGACCGGATAAAGCTACCGGACGGCTCTGGAACGGGCCCGCTCAAGGATTGGCCTTCTCCTTCTGCCGCTTGAGGAAATCGATCTTCCACTGCTCCATGCCGAGGAACTCGGAGTCCAGGTTGGCCTCCACCTGGTAACGCGCCTTGAGGGCGTCCACCTCCTGCCGGTGCTCGGCGAGGAAACGGTCGAAGCGCGCCACCAGCTCCGGATGCTTGAGGCTGGAAAGATTGAAGGTGCCGCGGGTGTGGGGCAGTTTCGGATCGAACACCAGGGCACCGGGACGGGCGCGGATGTTGTCCAGGTAATAGGTGGCCACCACCACGTTGTAGTAGGCGCCGTCGGCCTGCTGCTTCATCGCCTGCTTGATCATCTGGCCCAGGTCGGCGCTACGCACCACCTCGGTCTGGCCGGCCTCGATGCGCGCCTCGTAGGCCCACGGCGTCCAGCCGTCCACCACCGCCAGCCGACCGAGCTGGTCGACGCCGCTACCCTGCCGCTTGGGCGCCACCAGCACGCCGTCCACGTACTCCACCACCGGGGCGCTGTAGGCGATGGGCTTGTCGCCCTTCAGGTCGGGCGCCCAGTTCGGGTTGTCCGGATATTTGAAATCGACACTGCTGTTGAGCAGGTGTCGGGTGAGCTGGTTGACCGGCAGTGGCAGGTACTGGATATCCAGCCCGGAATTGCGGGCGAAGAGGTCCAGCAGGTCACGGGCGAAGCCCTGGTATTGACCCTCGTCGCTGACCCAGTAGTGGGGCTGGAAAGACTGCTTCTCGACCCCGACCACATAGGTCTGGGCCAGGGCGGTGTCGACGGACAGCAGACTGGCAGCCAGCCAGCCGAAAACCTGAGGCTTCATTACCTTCTCCTTGTTTTCACATGGGCACGAATCGGCGGGGAGCGGGGTCTGCCCGCCCCCGCCACTGCGTCACTCGCCCGACACCAGTTGTCGCGCCAGGCGGTTATGGCGCTCCAGCACGCGCGGCAGATCGACGGTGACGATCTGGCCGTCACGCACCACCACCTTGCCGTTGATCACGCTGGTGGAGACATGGCTCGGGGTGCAGAACACCAGCGCCGCCAGCGGATCGTGCAAGGCGCCGGCATAGGCGACATGGTTGAGATCGAAGGCGACGAAGTCAGCCACCATGCCCGGCGCCAGGGCGCCGATATCGTCGCGGTTGAGCACCTTGGCACCGCCCAGGGTGGCGATTTCCAGGGCCTCGCGGGCGGTCATGGCGTCCGGGCCGAAGCCGACCCGCTGCAACAGCAGCGCCTGGCGCACTTCACCGATCATGCTGGCGCCATCGTTGGAGGCCGAGCCATCCACCCCCAGGCCCACCGGCACGCCGGCATCGCGCATGCGCCGTACCGGGGCGATGCCCGAGGCCAGGCGCATGTTCGAGCAGGGGCAATGGGCGACGCCGGTGCCGGTGCGGGCGAAGAGCTCGATGCCATGCTCGTCCAGCTGCACGCAGTGGGCGTGCCAGACGTCGTGGCCGACCCAGCCCAGGTCCTCGGCGTACTCGGCCGGGGTCATGCCGAATTTCTCGCGGCTGTAGGCGATGTCATTGACGTTTTCCGCCAGGTGGGTGTGCAGCGACACGCCGTACTGGCGCGCCAGCACCGCGGCTTCGCGCATCAGGTCGCGACTCACCGAGAAAGGCGAGCACGGCGCCACCACCACCCGCAGCATCGAACCGTGGGAGGCATCATGGTAGTCCTCGATCAGGCGCTGGGATTCCTTGAGGATGTCCGCTTCCTTCTCCACCACCTCGTCCGGCGGCAGGCCACCCTGGCTGCGGCCGACGCTCATGCTGCCGCGCGCGGCGTGGAAGCGCATGCCGATCTCGCCGGCGGCGTGGATGCTGTCATCCAGCTTGCAGCCGTTGGGATAGATGTAGAGGTGGTCGCTGGAGGTGGTGCAACCGGAGAGGATCAGCTCGGCCATGGCGGTCTGGGTGGAGACCTGGATCATCTCCGGGGTCAGCCGCGCCCAGATCGGGTAGAGGTTGGTCAGCCAGTTGAACAGCTCGCCGTCCTGGGCTGCCGGCACCACGCGGGTGAGGCTCTGGTACATGTGGTGATGGGTGTTGACCAGGCCGGGGATGACGATCTTGCCCTTCATGTCCAGGACTTCGTCGGCGGTCTGCGGCAGCTCCGCGCTCGGCCCGACCTGTTTGATGCGGTTGTCCTCGATGAACATCCCGCCCTGTCGGATTTCCCGGCGCTGGCCATCCATGGTTACCAGCAGGTCGGCGTTCTTGATCAAGAGTGTCTTGGCCATACAGGGCTCCTTGTAGGGTGCGCCGTGCGCACCGGTAGTCAGGCAGGAAGGTTTCGGTGCGCACGGCGCACCCTACGAAAGCGGCATCGCAAGTTCGGATGAAGCGTTACGGATTCCGGTCAGCCGCCGGTCATGCTCATGAAACGCACGACTTGAACCTGCGAGTCCGCATCGAAATGGTGCCGCTCGGGCTTGAGCCTGAGGGCGTCGATCAACGCCGCGCGCAGCCGCTCGCCGTCACCGGGATGGCGACGGATCAGCGCCTTGAGGTCCAGCGCGCCTTCGTGGCCGAGACAGAGCACGAGCTTGCCTTCGGCGGTGACGCGCACGCGGTTGCAGTCGCCGCAGAAGTTGCGGCTGTGGGGTGAGATGAAGCCGACCTGGGTCTCGCTGCCGACCACCTGGTAGTAGCGCGACGGCCCGCCGGTGCGGTAGCTGCTGGGCAGCAGCTGGAAGCGCCGCTCCACCCGCTGGCGCACCTCGTCCGAGGTGCACAGGGTGACCTTGCGCTCATGGCTGGAAACGCTGCCGAGCGGCATTTCCTCGATGAAGCTGATGTCCAGCCCGCGCTCCACCGCAAAGGCCACCAGGTCCTCGACCTCGTCATCGTTGCGGCCTTTCTGCACCACGGTGTTCAGCTTGATGCGACGGAAGCCCGCTTCGCGCGCGGCATCGATCCCGGCCAGCACCTGGTCGAGGCGGTCGCGGCGTGTGAAGGCGGCGAAACGCTCGCGCTGCAGGGAATCGAGGCTGATGTTCAGGCGGGTCACGCCAGCCGCTCGCAACTCGGGCGCCATGTGCCCGAGCTGGGAGCCATTGCTGGTAATGGCCAGGTCTTCCAGCTCGGCACGCTTGCCCAGGCGCGCCAGCAGCGAGGTCAGTCCCTTGCGCACCAGTGGCTCGCCGCCGGTGATGCGAATACGCGTCACCCCGAGACCAATGAAGGCATCGGCGACGGCATAAAGCTCTTCAAGACTGAGGATCTGCGCCCGGGGAGCGAAGACCATGTCCTCGCTCATGCAATAGGTGCAACGGAAGTCGCAACGGTCGGTGACCGAGAGACGCAGGTAGGAAATTCGACGCCCGAAGGGGTCGAGCAAGTGGTTGTCTTGCATGGGTGACGTCTGCCGCAACACACACCGGACAGGGCTCCGGTGACATGGACGGATGCCGAATGGAAACAGAATCAAAACTTTTTGTATACAGTAAATTCATCCAGTGGCTCGCTTGAGAGCGCTTCGATGCGGGTGATAACATGCCCGACCTCTCGCCGGCCGGCCTTCCTGGCGCTTCGGCGAGCCAAAGAAGGAGCCGATGTGAGCAGCATTCGCGAGCGCAACAGAGACCTGATCCTGCGCGCGGCCAGCGAGGAATTCGCCGACAAAGGGTTCGCCGCCACCAAGACGAGCGACATCGCGGCCAAGGCCGGCCTGCCCAAGCCCAACGTCTACTACTACTTCAAGTCGAAAGAGAACCTCTATCGCGAGGTGTTGGAGAGCATCGTCGAGCCGCTCCTGCAGGCATCCGCGCCCTTCAACCAGGCCGGCCATCCCCATGAGGTGCTGACCGCCTACATCCGCTCGAAGATCCGCATCTCCCGCGACCTGCCCTACGCCTCCAAGGTGTTCGCCAGCGAGATCATGCACGGCGCCCCGCACCTCTCCCCGGAGCAGACCGAGCAGCTCAACCTGCAGGCCAAGCACAACATCGAGTGCATCCAGCACTGGATCGACCAGGGCCTGATGGCCAAGGTCGACCCCCACCACCTGCTGTTCAGCATCTGGGCGGCGACCCAGACCTACGCCGACTTCGACTGGCAGATCTCCACCGTCACCGGCAAGGCCAGCCTCAGCGAGGCCGACTATGACGCCGCAGCGGAAACCATCATCCGCCTGGTGATCAAGGGCTGCGAAGTCGAGGAAACGACCCAGGCCAAGAGCGCCTGAACCTTGTAGGGGCGAATTCATTCGCCAAGGGCTGCGCAGCAGCCCCCGCCGTCCTCCTCTCCACACCAATAACCGGATAGGGCAGCCCTTCGGGCTGCTTGGCGAATGAATTCGCCCCCACAAAAAGCGTTTCGCCCCCACAGGGCAGGTGCCGGATGACACGAACCCTGTGGGGGCGAATTCATTCGCCAAGGGCCGCGCAGCGGCCCCCCCCGTCCTCCTCTCCACACCAATAACCGGATAGGGCAGCCCTTCGGACTGCTTGGCGAATGAATTCGCCCCTACAAAAAGCATTCACCCCAGAAGCGTTTCGCCCCCGCAAGATAGGCGCCGGCTGGCACCAACCCTGTGGGGGCGAATTCATTCGCTGAGGGCCGCGCAGCGGCCCCCATCATTCCTCACGCCGCGCCGGCATCCGCCTTCAGGCCGGCCGCTTCCACCGCGCTCACCGCGCATTGCTCGTCGATGTCCGAGGTATCGCCACTGATGCCGATGGCGCCGATCACCTCTCCCTGACCATCGCGGATCAGCACGCCACCTGGCGCCGGCACCAGGTTGCCGTCGGCCAGGTTGTTCACCGCACCGATGAAGGCTGGACGCTGCTGGGCGTCGGCGGCGATCAGGCGCGAACCCTTGCCCAGGGCCACGGCGCCCCAGGCCTTGCCGATGGCGATCTGCGGCCGAAGCATGCTGGCGCCGTCCTGGCGCTGCAGGGTGATGAGATGGCCGCCGGCATCCAGCACCGCGATGGTCAGCGGCGCAGTGCGCAGGTCGCGCCCAACGGCCAGGGCGTGGTTGGAAATGCTCACAGCGGTTTCCAGGGTCAGGGTGGTCATTTTCAAGCGTTCCTCGTGAGTGGTTGAACCTTGTGCGGCGTCGTCCGGGCCTCGGTTACAGGAGTTCCTACGACCACGCGGGCATTTTCCAGCCCGTCCTGCGACGCATCCGAAAGCTGTAGACCACTATCCCACCGAACACAAAAAAATCAACACATAGATACAATCATATTATTTTTTGTATACAGTATTTCTGTCAGCGTTCTGATGAGCCTGTGAGAGCCCCTTGAAACGGGCGTTTTAAAAGAGTCGGTGCCCTGCGACCTTTGACCTCACAAATGGCCTTGACCCTTCAGTCAGCAGCTGAATAGAATCCAGCCACGTAGCTTGTATACAATTTTCACAAGAAAGAGGCACAAAACATGGCCAAAATGAGAGCAATCGAGGCTGCCGTCCTGGTGATGCGCCGCGAAGGCATCGACACCGCGTTCGGCATCCCCGGCGCCGCCATCAACCCGCTGTACGCGGCCCTGAACAAGATCGGCGGCATTGACCATGTACTGGCCCGTCACGTCGAAGGCGCCTCGCACATGGCCGAGGGCTACACCCGTACCAACCCGGGCAACATCGGCGTCTGCATCGGTACCTCCGGCCCCGCCGGCACCGACATGGTCACCGGCCTGTACTCGGCATCCGCCGACTCCATCCCGATCCTCTGCATCACCGGCCAGGCCCCGCGTGCACGCCTGCACAAGGAAGACTTCCAGGCCGTCGACATCACCAGCATCGTCAAGCCGGTGACCAAGTGGGCCACCACCGTCCTGGAGCCGGGCCAGGTGCCCTACGCCTTCCAGAAGGCCTTCTATGAAATGCGCAGCGGCCGCCCCGGCCCGGTGCTGATCGACCTGCCGTTCGACGTGCAGATGGCCGAGATCGAATTCGACATCGACGCCTACCAGCCGCTGCCGGTACAGAAGCCGTCCGCCAGCCGCGTCCAGGCCGAGAAGGCCCTGGCCATGCTGAACGACGCCGAGCGCCCGCTGCTGGTCGCCGGTGGCGGCATCATCAACGCCGACGCCTCGGCCAAGCTGGTGGAGTTCGCCGAACTGACCGGCGTGCCGGTCATCCCGACCCTGATGGGCTGGGGCAGCATTCCCGACGACCACCCGCTGATGGCCGGCATGTGCGGCCTGCAGACCTCGCACCGCTACGGCAACGCCACCCTGCTGGAGTCCGACCTGGTATTCGGCATCGGCAACCGCTGGGCCAACCGCCACACCGGTTCCGTCGATGTCTACACCCAGGGCCGCCGCTTCATCCACGTGGACATCGAACCGACCCAGATCGGCCGCGTATTCACCCCGGATCTGGGCATCGTCTCCGACGCCGGCTCCGCCCTGGACGCCTTCCTGGAAGTCGCCCGTGAGTGGAAGGCCGCCGGCAAGCTGAAGGACCGCAGCGCCTGGGTCGAATCCTGCCGCGAGCGCAAGCGCACCCTGCAGCGCAAGACCCACTTCGACAACGTGCCGGTCAAGCCGCAGCGCGTGTACGAAGAGATGAACGAGTTCTTCGGCAAGGACACCTGCTACGTCAGCACCATCGGCCTGTCGCAGATCGCCGGCGCGCAGTTCCTGCACGTCTACAAGCCGCGCCACTGGATCAACTGCGGCCAGGCGGGCCCGCTGGGCTGGACCGTTCCGGCGGCCCTCGGCGTGGTCAAGGCCGACCCGAGCCGTCCGGTCGTGGCGCTGTCCGGCGACTATGACTTCCAGTTCATGATCGAAGAGCTGGCCGTGGGCGCGCAGTTCAACCTGCCCTACATCCACGTACTGGTGAACAACTCCTACCTGGGCCTGATCCGCCAGGCGCAGCGCGGCTTCGAGATCGACTACTGCGTGCAGCTGTCCTTCGAGAACGTCAACGCGCCGGAACTCAACGGCTACGGCGTGGATCACGTCGCTGTGGTCGAGGGCCTGGGCTGCAAGGCGATCCGCGTGCACGACGCCAACGACCTGCAGGCCGCTTTCGCCAAGGCCAAGCAGCTGATGGAAGAGTTCCGCGTGCCGGTGGTGGTCGAGGTCATCCTGGAGCGTGTCACCAACATCTCCATGGGCACCGAGATCAACGCCATCAACGAGTTCGAGGAACTGGCCCTGACCGGCGCCGACGCCCCGACCGCCATCTCGCTGCTGGATTGACTGACTCCCCTCTCCTGTTCGTGGCAGGAGAAGGGTTTTCCTCCCCTCCCCCGCTTGCGGGAGAGGGGCGGGGGAGAGGGAACCCTCACCCCTAACCCCTCTCCCAAAGGGAGAAGGGAACAATAAGGAGACATTCATGCCCCGTTTTGCCGCCAACCTGTCCATGCTGTTCACCGAAGTGGACTTCCTGGACCGTTTCGCCGCTGCCGCCGAAGCCGGCTTCAGCGGTGTCGAATATCTCTTCCCCTATGACTTCCCGGTGGAGGAAATCCGCGCCCGCCTGGACGCCAATGCGCTTACACAGGTGCTGTTCAACCTGCCCGCCGGCGACTGGGGCAAGGGCGAGCGTGGCATCGCCTGCCACCCCGACCGCGTGGAAGAGTTCCGCGCCGGCGTCGACAAGGCCATCGCCTACGCCAAGGTCCTGGGCAACACCCAGATCAACTGCCTGGCCGGCATCCGCCCGCAGGGCGTCGACTGCGCGACCGTCGAGCAGACCTTCGTCGACAACCTGAAATACGCCGCCGAGAAGCTCGAGGCCGCCGGCATCAAGCTGGTGATGGAAGCCATCAACACCCGCGACATCCCCGGCTTCTACCTGAACAACACCAGGCAGGCCCTGGCCATCCGCGAGAAGGTCGGCAGCGCCAACCTGTTCCTGCAGTACGACATCTACCACATGCAGATCATGGAAGGAGACCTGGCGCGCACCGTCGAGTCCAACCTCGCCGCGATCAACCATGTGCAGCTTGCCGACAACCCGGGCCGCAACGAGCCGGGTACTGGCGAGATCAACTACCGCTTCCTCTTCCAGCACCTGGACCGCATCGGCTACCAGGGCTGGATCGGCTGTGAATACAAGCCGGCCACCACCACCGTCGCTGGCCTCGGCTGGCTGAAAACCCATAACGCCATCTAAGAACGAGGTACACCACATGGCCAAGATCGGATTCATCGGCACCGGCATCATGGGCAAGCCCATGGCTCAGAACCTGCAGAAAGCCGGCCACACCCTGTTCTTCTCCGAGCACTTCGACAAGGCCCCGGCTGAGCTGCTGGGCGACAACGGCGTCGGCCTGGCCAACCCGAAGGAAGTGGCCCAGGAAGCCGAGTTCATCATCATCATGGTTCCGGACACCCCCCAGGTCGAAGACGTGCTGTTCCGCAAGGACGGCGTGGCCGAAGGCGTTGGCGCCGGCAAGGTGGTGATCGACATGAGCTCCATCTCCCCCTCTGCCACCAAGACCTTCGCCGAGAAGATCAAGGCCACCGGCGCCGCCTACCTGGACGCCCCGGTATCCGGCGGTGAAGTAGGCGCCAAGGCCGCTACCCTGAGCATCATGGTCGGTGGCTGCCCGAACGCCTTCGAACGCGCCCTGCCGCTGTTCCAGGCCATGGGCAAGAACATCACCCGCGTGGGTGGCAACGGTGACGGCCAGACCGCCAAGGTGGCCAACCAGATCATCGTCGCCCTGAACATCCAGGCCGTCGCCGAAGCCCTGCTGTTCGCCGCCAGGAACGGCGCCGACCCGGCCAAGGTACGCGAGGCGCTGATGGGTGGCTTCGCCGGTTCCAAGATCCTCGAAGTCCACGGCGAGCGTATGATCAAGGGCACCTTCGACCCGGGCTTCCGCATCAGCCTGCACCAGAAGGACCTGAACCTGGCACTGTCCGGCGCCCGCGAACTGGGCCTGAACCTGCCGAACACCGCCAATGCCCAGCAGGTATTCAGCACCTGCGCGGCCATCGGCGGCAGCAACTGGGACCATTCCGCGCTGATCAAGGGCCTGGAGCACATGGCCAACTTCTCGATCCGCGAGGAGTGATGTTTCGTAGGATGGGTTGAGCGAAGCGATACCCATCGAGCCGGCAGCTCCCCTGACGGGAACCGTGAGTTCGATCCATCCTGCGACCCCTTTCGACCCTCCTGGCCGGCGGTGACACGGCGCCAAAGGCCAGGAAGGTCGATTCCAGTCCCGAGCCGCTGTGCGCGGCGGTTCCGGACTGAAATCGGCCAGATACGCCCGGCGACGCCGTTCGCCGGCACGCCGCCCTACAACAAGAATCCAGAAGCCTGGAGCCCGCCATGTCCCTCGATCCCAAAACCTTCCTGCGCGACCTGTTCGCCACCGCCATCGCCGCTGCCCACCCGCGCCAGGTGCTGGCCGACCACCTGCCCGCCGACCGTTCCGGCCGCGTCATCGTCATCGGCGCCGGCAAGGCCGCCGCGGCCATGGCCGAAGTAATCGAGCGCGAATGGCAGGGCGAGATCTCCGGCCTGGTGGTGACCCGCTATGGCCACGGCGCCGATTGCCGGAAGATCGAGGTGGTGGAAGCCGCGCACCCGGTGCCCGATGCTGCCGGCCTGGAAACCGCCCAGCGCGTATTGAAGCTGGTCAGCAATCTCACCGAATCCGACCGGGTGATCTTCCTCCTTTCCGGCGGTGGTTCCTCCCTGCTGGCCCTGCCGGCCGAGGGCCTGACCCTCAAGGACAAGCAGGCGATCAACAAGGCCCTGCTGAAGTCCGGCGCCTCCATCTCCGAGATGAACTGCGTGCGCAAGCACCTCTCGGCGATCAAGGGCGGCCGCCTGGCCAAGGCCTGCTGGCCGGCCACCGTCTACACCTACGCCATCTCCGACGTGCCCGGCGACGAGGCCACGGTGATCGCCTCCGGCCCGACCGTGGCCGACCCGACCACCTCCGCCGAAGCCCTGGCGATCCTCGCCCGCTATGCGATCGAAGTGCCGGCCCACGTCCGCGCCTGGCTGCAGGACCCGCGCTCGGAAACCGTCAAGCCGGGCGATCCCTGCCTCGCCCGCAGCCACTTCCAGCTGATCGCCACGCCCCAGCAGTCCCTCGACGCCGCCGCAGAGAAGGTGCGCGTCGCCGGCCTCACCCCGCTGATCCTCGGCGACCTGGAAGGCGAGTCGCGCGAGGTGGCCAAGGTCCATGCCGGCATCGCCCGCCAGGTGGTGCTGCACGGCCAGCCGATCAAGCCGCCCTGCGTGATCCTCTCCGGCGGCGAGACCACGGTGACCGTGCGCGGCGACGGCCGTGGCGGGCGCAACGCCGAGTTCCTGCTGAGCCTGACCAATACCCTCAAGGGCCTGCCGGGCGTCTACGCCCTGGCCGGCGACACCGATGGCATCGACGGTTCGGAAGACAATGCCGGCGCCCTCATGACCCCGGAAAGCTACGCCCGCGCCGCCAGGCAGGGCCTGTCCGCCAGCGATGAGCTGGACAACAACAACGGATACGGGTATTTCGCCGCCCTCGGCGACCTCATCGTCACCGAGCCGACCCGTACCAACGTCAATGACTTCCGCGCCATCCTGATCCTCGAGAGCCCTGAAAAATGACGCCTGACAAGAAAGTGAAAATCCTCGCCACCCTCGGGCCGGCGATCAAAGGCATCGACGACATCCGCCAACTGGTGGAAGCCGGCGTCAACCTGTTCCGCCTGAACTTCAGCCACGGCGAGCACGCCGACCACGCCCAGCGCTACCAGTGGGTGCGCGAAGTCGAGCGCCAGCTGAACTACCCCATCGGCATCCTCATGGACCTGCAGGGCCCGAAACTGCGCGTGGGCCGTTTCGCCGACGGCAAGGTCAACCTCGAACGCGGCCAGGCCTTCCGCCTAGACCTGGACACCACCCCGGGCACCGCCCAGCGCGTCAACCTGCCCCACCCCGAGATCATCGAAGCCCTGGAACCGGGCATGAACCTGCTGCTGGATGACGGCCGCCTGCGCCTGCAGGTGACCGCCAAGCACGCCGACGCGGTGGAGACCAGCGTGATCGCCGGCGGCGAGCTGTCCGACCGCAAGGGCGTCAACGTGCCGGAAGCGGTGCTGCAGCTCTCCCCGCTGACCGCCAAGGACCGTCGCGACCTGGCGTTCGGCCTGGAGCTGGGCGTCGACTGGGTCGCCCTGTCCTTCGTCCAGCGCCCGGAAGACATCGTCGAAGCCCGCGAGCTGATCCAGGGCCGCGCCTTCCTCATGGCGAAGATCGAGAAACCGTCCGCCGTGGTGCACCTGGAAGAGATCGCCCGTCTCTGCGACGCGATCATGGTTGCCCGTGGCGACCTGGGCGTGGAAGTGCCGGCAGAGAATGTGCCGCGCATCCAGAAAGACATCATCCGCACCTGCCGCCAGCTCGGCCGGCCGGTGGTGGTGGCCACCCAGATGCTGGAATCCATGCGTTTCTCCCCGGCCCCGACCCGCGCCGAAGTGACCGACGTCGCCAACGCCGTGGCCGAAGGCACCGACGCGGTGATGCTCTCCGCCGAGACCGCTTCCGGCGACTACCCGCTGGAAACCGTGCAGATGATGAGCAAGATCATCCGCCAGGTGGAGAACGGCCCGGACTTCCAGAACCAGCTCGACGTCAGCCGCCCGCAAGCCGAAGCCACCGCCTCGGACGCCATCAGCTGCGCCATCCGCCGCATCAGCAGCATCCTGCCGGTGGCCGCCCTGGTGAACTACACCGAGTCCGGCAGCTCCAGCCTGCGTGCTTCCCGCGAGCGGCCCAAGGCGCCGATCCTGAGCCTGACGCCGAACCTCGAGACCGCGCGTCGCCTGACCGTGGCCTGGGGCATCTATTCGGTCGTCAACGAACGCCTGCACAAGGTCGAGGAAGTCACCAGCACCGCGCTGGAGATCGCCCAGGCCCAGGGCATGGCCAAGCGTGGCGACACCGTGGTGATCACTGCCGGCGTGCCTTTCGGGCAGCCGGGTACTACCAACAGCCTGCGCATCGAAACCCTGGACTGAAAAGCTGCAAGCTACAAGCCTCAAGCTGCAAGAAGAAGCGCTTCTTCTCGCGGCTTGCAGCTTGAGGCTTGCGGCTTGTGTTCCTCCCAAACCTGGCGTCATCGTCAGTTAGTCGGCGCCCTCTTAGCGGGCGCTTCTTTTTTGCAAGCTGCCATGTACCAACTGCCTCTACGACCCGAAGTCCGTAGCTGGGCTTCCGCCCAGTTGAACGGTTTCAGCCAGATCTTCCTCCAGCACCATCCCGGTTGCGGCGCGCTGATCCTGCTCGCCATCGCCGTGGGCGCACCGAGCCTGCTGGGCGGCGCCCTGCTCGGCGGCGCCACGTCCTGGCTCACCGCCGTGCGCCGGCGCTATGCCCGCGAAGACATCGAGGCCGGCCTCTACGGCTACAACGGTGCGCTCCTGGGCCTGCTGCTCAGCGCCCGCTTCGAGCCCTCGCTCTACCTGGCACTGCTGATCCTCTGCGCCGGCGGCCTTTCCAGCCTGGCACTGAATCCGCTGCTCAAGGCGGTGCGCCAACACAACTGGCTGCCGGCCTACACCTCGCCCTTCGTCGGCCTCGGCTGGCTGCTGCTGGCCCTGGGCGGGCCGCTGGAACTGACGCCAGCCGCCATCGCCGCAGAAACCCTGCAACCCGGCTGGATCGACACGCCGCTGGCGATCGTGCGCGGCATCGGCCAGGTGATCTTCCTCGACCGGCCGGTGGCAGGCGCCCTGGTGCTGGCCGCCCTCTTCCTCGCCGGCTGGCGGGTGGCGCTCTGGGCGCTGCTGGGCTCGACCGTCGCCCTGCTCCTCGCGCAGCTCCTGGGCATGCCCGAGCAAGCGGCGCTGGGTGGCCTGTTCAGCCTCAACGGCGCGCTGATCGCCCTGGCCCTGGGCAAGGATTTCCGTCGCCCCTGGTGCGCCCTGGCGGGCATCGCGCTGGGCGTCATGCTGCAACCCTGGTTCGCGGACATCGGCCTGCCGGCCATGACCGCACCCTTCATCCTCGCCTGCTGGCTGGTGTTGGCGGCCAAGCGGATGATGGGGCTGACGCAACCGGCGGCATCGCGGCCGTTGTAGGGGGGGCCATGTAGAGTGGAAAGGGTTTAGTCG
>NZ_JBHSOU010000016.1:0-74942 GCF_042656385.1 Pseudomonas sp. GCM10022186 | reverse complement strand
TCTGCTCGCGAACGGAACAACGTCGCGAGCAGAGCTCGCTCCTCCAAGGTTAAAAAAGAAAGCCCGGACCAGGTCCGGGCTTTCTCGTTCAGGCTGGAAGCTTTCAGGCGATCTTCGCCAGCAGGTCGCGCGCTTCCTGTTTCTGCTGGTCGTCGCCTTCGCTGATCACCTCGTTGAGGATGCTGCAGGCCGCCTCGATATTGCCTTGCTCGATGTAGGCAAGCGCCAGGTTGAGCTTGGTCAGGTTCTCCTTGCGTGCGTCCAGCTTGTCCAGCTCCTCCAGGCTGACCAGAGGGTCGACGAACTCGTCGGTGAGTTCGTCCAGGCCCCCGGCCTGGGACAACTCCGGCAGTTCACCGAAGGGGGTCAGGGTGTCGGCATCCAGGGTGAGTTCGAAGACTTCCGGCAGTTCCTGGAGATTGGTGGGGAAGCCCGAGTCCTCCTCCACGGTCGGGAAGGCCACCACGGTAGCCTTGGCCTTGGGCTCGGCAGTCTTGAATGGGCTGACCTGTTCCCAATCCGCGTCCAGGGGGTAACCGTCGAAATCGACCTGCGAGCCTTCCATGGGCTCGTTGCTTGCCTCGGCCAGGCTTGGCGTGGCCTCGTCCAGCACGAAGACGGGCTCGACTGGGGCCGCGGAGGCCGAACCGACGTCCGCAAAGCGAGCACGAATGGCCGCGAGGCGCTCTTCGTCGGCATGCAGGTCACGCAGCGCGGCCTCTTCCAGCGTGAAGGCCACCGGGTCACGCAGTTCGCCCAGCACCTCCAGCAAGCGGTAACGCAGCTCCAGGCGTTGCGGTTCCTGGGCGACGGCCGGGCGCAGCACGCCCAGCGCCTCGCGCCAGCGGCCATAAGCGATGTAGATGTTGGCGCCTTCCAGGGCGTCGGAGTTGACCCTGGGGCTGGATGCGCCGGCCACTTGCAGCGGCACGACGACCGGAGCCGGCTCCGGGCTGGCCGGGGCGACGGGCTGTACATCCGGGTGACGGTGCTGGAAGGCCACCTTGGCCTTGCCGGTGGTCTGGGCCTCTTGCAGTTCCTGCTCCTGGGCCTCGCGACGGGAACGCCGCAGCAGCACCCAGTCCAGCAGGAACAGCAGGACCAGGCCGGAGACCATGATCGCCCACCAGACGGGGCTGATGCCGGAACTGCCTTCGTGCACCGGAGCCAAGGCCGGTAGCTCGGCAGCCTGGGCAGCCGGGATCACCAGGGCTGCCGAAGCGGGCCGGGCCTGCGGGGCGTCGCTGGCAGGAGCGCTGGAGGCCTGTTGGACCTGAGCCTGCAACTCGCTCATTTGCTGGTCGCTGCCGCTCAGCTGTTTCTGCATGGAGTCCAGCTTGGCCTCCAGCTCGGCGATCTGCTGGCGCAGTTCGGCGCGTTCGGCTTCGCCCTGGGCAATGCTGGAATCCACCCGCTGCTGGGCCTGGGTCAGTTCTTCCAGCGTCGGCCCGGACGGCACGGCGGGCTGTGCCGGCGCCGGTGCTGGTGCCTCGGCCGGCTGGGCGTTCGCCGCGACCGCCGCCGGGGCTACGGCCTGCGCCGCCGCATCCGGCAACAACAGCGACTGGCCGACATGCAGGCGATTGATATCGCCACCGGGGAAAGCCTGTAGATTCAGGGCATAGATGCCATCCAGCATCTGCCGCTGGGTCATGCCGCTGCCGGCGCTGAGGCGTTTGGCGATGAGCCAGAGGGTGTCACCCCGTGCAACCTGGTAGCGCCTGCCCTCGGAAGCGGCCGGTGCGGGGCCGGGTTGCAACTGTGCCGGGCTCGGCGTCAGGACCGGGACGACATCGGCCTGGCCGACCGGCGCGGCACTCGCGGTATAGGCCGAGCCGGGCGGATCCAGCAGCAGGGTGTACTCGCGCAGCAGCTTGCCGTTGGGGCGAGCCACTTCGACGATGAAATTCAGGTAGGGCTCGAGGACCGGCTTGCTGGACACCACGCGGATGCGGCTGCCCGCGCCACGGATCACCGGGCTGAAGCGCAGGTCGTTGAGGAAGATGAAGCGATCGACGCCGGCATGCTCGAAGGCATCGGCCGATGCCAGGCTGACCTTGATTTCGCTGTCGTTGAGATCACCGACCTCGAGGAGTTCGATCTCGGCGTCCAGTGGCTGGTTGAGGGCAGAGTGCAGGGTGATTTCGCCTAGTCCCAGCGCCGGCACCAGGCCCGAATAAAGCGCAGAACCTGAAGCAAGCGTCAAAAGGAGCTTGTGAACCCTTGCCATACGTCCTCCCCGGCCATCCGTACCCACCAGTTGCACCTTCGACGTCCCGCCCGGACATCCTCGAGGCGACGTGCGATACGCAGACCTCAAAAAAAAGCAATGATAGCGGAATGCAGCTCCTTATCCATCCCACTGTAGTTCCGTGATGGCGGGCTCCCTGCTCCTTCACCCACCGTAATGGCAGCTGGCCACAAACTAGTGCTGTAGCTTACTCCACTATAGGAAAGATTTCGCTAGGGCCTTGACAAATTTTTCATCGTGCGATTTGCACGCTCAAACCCTTGCAGGACGCACGCCCCAGGCAGGTATCACCGCCATCAGGAAGAGCATCGCAACCAGCCAGAAGCTCTGCTCGAAGGCCATTGCCTCGGCCGCGGCATCGCCGCCGGCAGCGGTATGGCGCCACTCGAGGAAGAATGTCAGCAGGTTGACACCGAAGGCGCCACCCAGCTGGCGAACGAAGGTGATGGCGCCCGCCCCCAGCGCCAGTTCGTCGCGGCCGAGGACATCCAGCGAACCGGTGCTCATCGCCGGCAGGAGCAACCCGAGCCCCAGGCGGCCGACACAGGCCCAGGCGCAGAGCGCGAGGAATGACGCTCCCGCCCCCACCACTCCCAGGGCGGCGGATGACAGGGCGAAGACCACCAGGCCGAACACCAGCATGGAAGCCGCCGACAGCCGGTCGCTGGCCCAGCCGCCGAGGAAGGACGATAGCCCCAGCACCACACCGGTCGGCAACAGCAGCAGGCCGGCCTCGCCAGCGCTGTAACCCTCCACCGTCTGCAGGAAGAGTGGGATCAGGTAAGTGGAACCATAGAGCCCCAAGCCCAGCACCAGGGCTACCCAGCTGGCCTTGCGGAACGCCGCATGGCGCCAGAGCTGCAGGGGCAGCAGGGGGCGCTCGCTGGAGCGGCTGCGACGCAGGAAGGCCAGGGCGCAACCCAGGCCGATCGCTCCCGGCAACCAGGCGCTCGGGGCCAGCCAGCCGAAGCGCTGTGCTTCCGCCAGCGCACCGAGCAGGGTGAAGAGCGCGACGCTCAGCAAGGCGAATGCCGGCAGGTCCACCGCGGGCGTGCGCCGATCACGGTCGCTGGGCATCAGCCATTGGGCGCCGAGCAGTGCCAGCAGGCAGAGTGGCAAGGGCAGCCAGAACACCGCGCCCCAGCCGAAATGGTCGATCAGGTAACCACCCACGGTCGGCCCCAGGGTGGGTGCAACCATGATCCCCAACCCATAGATGCCGAGGGCCATGCCGCGGCCGCCGTCGGAATAGACGCGAAAGATCAGCACCATGGCCAGCGGCTGGATGATGCCCGCGCAGGCGCCCATGACGATGCGCAGCGCGATCAGCTGCCAGGCGGCGGTCGCCACGAGGGCCAGGAGCGAGGCCAGGCCGAACAGGCCCAGACCGAACTGTACGGTCCGCCGCGCACCCAGCCGCGACTGGCACCAGGCGGCCAGTAGAAGGCCGGCGGTCATGGCGGCGAGAAAACCTGTGGCGAGCCATTGCGCCAGCGGACGGCCGATCGAGAAATCGGCCATGATCGCCGGCAGCGCGACGTTGATGCTGGTGGAAGCGAGGATCATCGCCATGCTGCCGAGCATCAGCAGCCCCAACAGCCATTGCGGATAGCGGGCTCCGAAGCGCTGCTGGAGCGCTTCCAGATCCTCAGCCATCAGAGTCGGTCCAGATTGGTCAGTATCCGGGCGTGGACCTGCTGGCAACGGCGCAATTCTTCCTCATCTATGCCGTCGAAAAGCTCCTGGCGCAGCTGACTGGAGATGGCTTCGATCTTCTCGATCAAGGGACGGGCCGGCGGGCACAGGGCGATCTTCTTCGCCCGGCGATCCTCGGCGACGGCCATGCGCTGGATCAGGCCCTGGGCCTCCAGGCTGTCGAGCAGACGCGCGAGCGTCGGCCCCTCGACGCCGACGCTCTTGGCCAGCTCGCGCTGGGTGGGTAAATCCTCGAAGCGGGACAGATGCAACAGCACCAGCCAGCGGGCCTGGGACAGACCCATGCCGGCCAGGCGGCGGTCGAGTTCGGCGCGCCATGCACGGGACATCTGCGCGAGTTGCATGGCGAAGCGGTGTTGGTCGGGGTAGGACATCGGAATTGACTCGGACTTCTTATACTAATTATTAGCCAGCTAATCATAGCCGAAAGCCACGAGCAAGCCCCCTCCCCCTACCACTTCACATACTGGTCCTCGACGAAACCCCAGATGTCATCGATGGACAGCGGTGGGCGCCCCGGCGGCCGCAGGGTGCCGCTGAAGCGGCCGAACACCTGGCGGAAATTGCTTGCAATAAAACCGAGGTTCAGCCGTTCCTGATGCAGCCCCGCGCCCACGAAGCTCAGCTCCACCTGGTTGTCATGGGAACGGATGGTCCAAGTGTCCAGCGGCCGGTCACGGTCGAAGGAGAACCTGACGGTATCGACCTTGAACAGCTGCCCATCCAGCCAGAAACAGTTCTCGGTGAAGCTGGTCTCGTTCACCCCGCAGGACAGGTTCAGGCCGACGCGTTGCCCGGCGGCCAGGCCGGACAGGCAGGCCCAGTTCCAGTTGGTTTCCGGGCGCATGTAGCCGGCGGACCAGTCGTGGTGGGCAAAGGCGCCGATCCGCCCGAGGTCGAAATTGCCCAGCGCGCTCTTCACTTCGCCGCGGCAGGCGACGCCGGCCACCTTCTGCGCATAGACCCAGCCGTTCACCGCGGCCGGGGTGCAGATGTACATGGGCTGGAACGCCGGCTGCCGCTCGCTGAAGCAGGCATCGATGCGGGTGCCATCGTCCAGTTCCACCCGCAGGCGCTTCTCGCCGGCAAGTGCGCTGTTCTCCAGGCGCAGGCGATTGCGACCCTGGCGCAGCTCGCAGACGCCGTCGTCCGGCGACTGGGAAAAGCGCGTCCCCAGGCCTAGCGGCAGCTTGAACTGGCGTTCGAGCATGCGCCCGCTGGCGGGGTGATAGAGGTAGACGAAGCCGATGCCCACCAGGCTCAGGTTGGCCAGGGCGCAGCCGCCGATCAGTTCGTCGCTGATGAGGCCGAAATACTGGAACTGGTGGAACCTTCGCCACTTGGCCAGGGCCCCCAGGCGACGCCCCATGGGCGAGCGGAAGTCGAAGTCGCGGTAGTTGATGAGGCCCGGCGCGGCGGGAAAGATTCCGAAGTGCGGCTGGCCGTCGGCCCGGATCAGCTTGTCCATGCGGATCGCTCTTGGCAGGAGGAGCGGCGATGCTAGCACCGGCCGTGGCCCCGGACAGTCACCGGCCGCGCCAAGGCGAGCGACGAATTGAGTTTTCGTACAGAAGTCAGGCCACGACGCGGTTGCGGCCAAATGCCTTGCCTTCGTACAAGGCTCGATCCGCCTGCTCGTAGAGTTCGTAGAGCCGGCCCTGCGGCATGCCCGGCACCGGGTGCACGCAGGCGACGCCAATGGACATGGTCAGTACCGGCGCGGTGGGCGACGCCTCGTGACGGATGGCGCGCCGCTCCAGGGCGACGCGCAGTTTCTCGGCACAGTGCCGCGCTTCGTCGTCGTTGATGCCGTAGAGCAGCACGGCGAATTCCTCGCCCCCCAGGCGCACCGCCATGTCCAGCGGCCGCCGCGCGGTGTCTTCCAGCACCCGGGCCACCTGCTGCAGCACCTGGTCGCCGGCCTGGTGGCCGTAGCGGTCGTTGTAGGCCTTGAAGTGGTCGATATCGCACAGCAGCAGCGCCAGCCCGTGTTGCTCACGCTGGGCCTGGCGCCACAGGCGCTCCAGCTGGCGGTTGAAGCTGCGGCGGTTGCAGAGGCCGGTGAGGCTGTCGTGATCGGCCAGCACGCGCATCAGGCGGCTGATGAGGAAATGCTCGCGGGACTTGAACTCCAGCAGGTAGCAACCCACGGCACCGGCCAGGTTGCCGAACAGCAGGAACAGCAGGTTGTTGATCAATCGCACCCAGGGCAGCCCGGCCCACAGCTCCAGGCCCACGTAGGCCACCAGTATCACCAGTGAAACACCCAGGGCCTCCACCAGACGCAGCCCCACCAGGAAATAGGCCGCCATGCAGACCAGCAGCAGCCCTTCATAAGGAAAGGACGGCTCACTGCGGTGGGCTATCGCCACCACGGCCCCGGCACCGATGCCGAGGGCGCCGATGCAGGTCAGGCTGAGGGGAGCCAACAGGTTGCGGTGGCGCCGCTGGATCATCAGCACGCCACAGGCCAGCAGCAATCCCAACACACCAAGGCGAACCGCCAGCAGCCACCAGCGCGTCTCGCTGCTGACCAGATAGAAGTCGAGCACGGCGAAGGCCAGCCAGATCACTAGGCCGACGCTGAGCGCGATGCGCTTGAGGTCGAAATTCTCTTCGAGGAAATAATCGCGGTACTCGCGCTCCAGGGAGGGCGCGAAGCGCAATTGGCGGAACCCCAGGGCGAGCTGGTCGGCGTAGGGGTTGGGACGAACGTCATTCAGCCAGGCAGTGTTGCTGTAGGACACTTCTACCTCTTCTATCGGAGGCCTCTGACGCACATTAGCCGGTCGTGCGCAGCGTCACAAGTTTGTCGAATCACCCCGCCATATTTCCGACGAATCCGGACTCCAAGCCTTGTAATTGGATAGCGCTTTTCTATCCACCAGCGAGGCTTGGCAAGGCGCCGATGGTGGAAATCCCGGAAGGAATTTCCACCCTGCGCTTCGATCAGGCCTCGAATTCCGCCTGCAGGGCGGCGCGCACGCAGTGCAGCACGCCATCGGGCACCCGGCCGGCGAAGCGTTCGGCCACCTCCGCCACCGGTGGCAGCTCGCCTTCGCCGTCGAGGAAGGCGTCCTGGATCTCGCTCAGCAGGTCCTCGGGCAGGTCCAGGGCCTGTTCCAGGCTGAGCTGCTGGTTGCCGATGGTTTCGGCCAGCAGGCTGTAGACATTCTTCTCGCTGCAGTCGAGCTGGCGGGCGATCTGCGCCGGGGTCATGCCGGCGCGGGCCAGGCTGACCAGTTCATGGCGCAGGTCGGTAACGGCGCGGGGCGCTTCCCCCGCGCCATTGAGCACCTCGAGGAAGGCCTGGCCGTAGCGCTCCAGCTTGCGCGCGCCGACACCGCTGACCTGGGCCATGTCGGAGAGGCTGCGCGGCTGGCTGCGCAGCATTTCCAGCAGTGTGGCGTCGGGGAAGATGACGTAGGGCGGCACGCTGTGCTCCTCGGCCAGCTTGCGGCGCAGGGCACGCAGGGCCTCCCACTGCGCGCGCTCCTCGCTCCGCACCAGCTGGCTGGCGGCACTGGCCGCGGGCTTGGGCGCCTTGGCCGAGAGGTCCCGGCGCAGTTCCAGGCGTACCTCGCCGCGCAGCAGCGGACGGCAGGCCTCGGTCAGGCGCAGGCCGCCAAAGCCCTCCAGGTCGACGTCGGCCAGTCCACGCGCCACCAGCTGGCGGAACAAGGTGCGCCACTCGCCCTCGGACATGCCCTTGCCCACGCCGAACACCGACAGGTGCTGGTGGCCGGCGGAGCGCACCTTCTCGTTGTCGCGCCCCAGCAACAGGTCCACCAGGTGGCCGACCCCGTAGCGCTGGCCGCTGCGGTAGATGGCCGAGAGCGCCTGGCGCGCCGGCTCGGTGGCATCCCAGGTCTGCACCCCGTCGGTACAGATGTCGCAATGGCCGCAAGGTTCGGGCAGCACTTCGTCGAAGTAGGTCAGCAGCGCCTGGCGCCGGCAGCGGGTTTCCTCGCACAGGGAGAGCATGGCATCCAGCTTGTGCTGCTCGATGCGCTTGTGTCGTTCGTCGCCTTCGGAATTGCTCAGCATCTGCTTGAGCAGCAGCACGTCCTGCAGCCCGTAGGCCATCCAGGCGTCCGCCGGCAGGCCGTCACGACCGGCGCGGCCGGTTTCCTGGTAATAGGCCTCGAGGGACTTGGGCAGGTCGAGATGGGCCACGAAGCGCACGTTCGGCTTGTCGATGCCCATGCCGAAGGCGATGGTAGCCACCATGATCAGCCCCTCCTCATTGAGGAAGCGCTTCTGGTGGTAGGCCCGCAGGTCGTTGGCCAGGCCCGCGTGGTAAGGCAGCGCCGGGAAGCCCTGCCCGGACAGGAAGGCCGCCACCTCCTCCACCTTCTTGCGCGACATGCAGTAGACGATGCCGGCATCGCCACGGCGCTCGGCGAGGAAGCCCAGCAACTGCTTGCGCGGCTGGTCCTTGGCGACGATGCGGTAGAAGATGTTCGGTCGATCGAAGCTGGAGAGGAAGCGCTCGGCGTTCTGCAGGTGCAGGCGCTGGACCATCTCCTCGCGGGTGCGCATGTCGGCGGTGGCGGTCAGGGCCATGCGCGGCACATTGGGGAAGAACTCCGCCAACTGCCCCAATTGCAGGTACTCCGGACGGAAATCATGGCCCCACTGGGACACGCAGTGGGCTTCGTCGATGGCGAACAGGCCGATCGGCAGGCGCTGCAGGAAAGCCAGCATGCGCGGTTGCACCAGGCGCTCGGGAGCGAGGTAGAGCAGCTTGATCTCCCCACGGCGCAGGCGCTCGGCGATATCCCGCTGGGCCTCGGCGGACAGCGTGGAGTTCAGCGCCACGGCGGGCACGCCCAGTTCGTCGAGGGTGGCGACCTGGTCTTCCATCAGGGCGATCAGCGGCGACACGACCACCGTCAGCCCGTCCCGCAGCAGCGCCGGCACCTGGTAGCAGAGCGACTTGCCGCCGCCGGTGGGCATCAGCACCAGGGCATCGCCGCCCGAAGCGACACGGTCGATGATCGCGGCCTGGTTGCCGCGGAAAGCGTCGTAGCCGAATACGTCTTTGAGGATGCGCTGTGCCTGGTCGAGCATGGGGGTCTCCGGAACAAGCCGCGCATTATACGTCACCCGAACCGGCAAGATGCCCTCGCCCATCGCCCGCGCTTTTGCCGCGGGCCTCGCACTCGACTAGAATTCAGCGTCGATTCTTTCTCAAGGTAGTCCCACGATGTCCTTCGCTGAGCAACTGTCCCGCCTGCAAGCCTTCCTCGATGCCGATGACCTGCACGAGGAGGCTCTGGACTATGTGGCCGCCCACGGTTACCTGACGGCCCTGTCGATCTGCCCCGACCAGGTGCCGGAGCGCGAGTGGATCGACGCCCTGTTCGCCGAGCCGCCGCACTACCGCAGCGACGCCGAGCGCGACGAGATCGAAGCCACCCTGCTGGCCCTCAAGGCCCACATCGCCCGCCAGCTGGCCAGCGATGAAGACCCCGAGCTGCCCTGCGACCTGGATCTGGGCGAAGATCCGGACGATTCCGACCTGCGCGGCTGGTGCATCGGCTTCATGGAAGGCGTTTTCCTACGCGAGGAGACCTGGTTCGAGGACGCCGAAGAGGAAGTCAGCGAGCTGCTGCTGCCGATCATGGTGGGTTCCGGCCTGTTCGACGAGCAGCCCGAGTTCGCCGATATCGCCAAGGACCGCCACCTGGTGGATGAAATGGTCGAGCAGATCCCCGAGCTGCTGACCGCACTCTTCCTCCTCTGCAACGCCCCGGAAGAAAAGCCCGCACTGCTCAAGCCCCGCCACCACTAAGGCCGGCGCGGATGGCGCACGGCGATATCCGGCAGCAGCGCCACCCGGCGCTGCGCATGGTCCTGCTGGTGGTTGGCTGGCTCAGCGTCGTCCTGGGCGTGATCGGCATCTTCGTGCCGGTATTGCCCACCACGCCTTTCCTGCTCCTCGCCGCGGCCTGTTTCGTACGCAGTTCGCGGCGTTTCTACCTGTGGCTGGTGGAACACCCGAGGCTCGGCCCCTGGATCCGCGACTACCTGGAAGGCCAGGGCATTCCGCTCAAGGGCAAGGTCTACGCCCTGGGGCTGATGTGGACCAGCATCAGCCTCTCCTGCTTCCTCGTGCCGATGCCCTGGGCACGCGGCTTCATGCTCACCAGCGCGGTGCTGGTGAGCATCTACATCCTTCGCCAGAAGACCCTGCGCAGCCAGTGACGCCCGGCACAGGCCGGCAGAGCCGGCAATGCCTGCCTAGAATCTCTGCATCCCGGGCGGAGAGACGGCTGATGCGGCAACGGCGGGTGGCAATGGGACTGCGGCAACCCTCGTGGCTGGCATGGCAAGGCGCCGTCCTGCTCGCCGGCCTGCTGCTGTGCCTGGCCGGCGTGCTGGCCAGTTGGGACTTCGACCTGATCATCCGCAACGCCGAAAAACGCTATGGCGACCTGGGTTCGGCGAAGGCGCGCATCGTCGCCTGGAGCGACCTGATCCAGGCCAGCGTCGAACTGCCCGAGGCCGAAAAGCTCAGCGCCGTGAACCGCTTCTTCAACCGTGAACTGGACTTCACCGACGACATCCGCACCTGGCGCGACAATGACTACTGGGCCACCCCGATCGAGGCCCTGGTCAAGGGGGCCGGCGATTGCGAGGACTACGCCATCGCCAAGTACTTCACCCTGCGCCGCCTCGGCATTCCCGCCGAAAAGCTGCGCATCACCTACGTCAAGGCCTTGCGGCAGAACCAGGCGCACATGGTGCTCACCTACTACAAGACGCCCACGGCCGATCCCCTGGTGCTGGACAACCTGGACGGCGACATCCTTCCTGCCTCCCGGCGCACCGACCTGCTGCCGGTGTACGCCTTCAACGCCGAGGGGCTCTATACCGGAGCCAAGCGCGCCGGCGACACCAAGCGACTGTCGCGCTGGCAGGACCTGCTGAAAAAGATGAGAGCCGAAGGCTTCGCCATTGGAGAGGGTTAGCCCATGTCGTTACTCAAGCAACTGTTCCTGGCCATCTGCCTGCTGCTCGCGCTGGCCTTCGCCGGCAGTTTCCTCGCCGGGGTGGAAAGCTCCCGCGAGCAACTGCTCAGCCAGTTGCGTTCACATGCCCAGGACGCCGCCACCGCCCTGGGCCTGTCGATGACGCCCCATGTGGACGACCCGGCGATGATCGAGCTGATGGTCAGCTCCATCTTCGACAGCGGCTACTTCGCCAGCATCCGCGTCGTGCGCATTCCCGATGGCGGCGTGATCGCCGAACGCAGCGCCACCACCAGCAGCGAACAGGTGCCGAACTGGTTCGCCCACCTGGTCAACCTGCGGCCCCAGGGTGGCGATGCGTTGATCATGCGCGGCTGGCAGCAGGCGGCGCGGGTGGAAGTGCTCAGCCACCCTCAGTTCGCCCTGGCCAAACTGTGGGACAGCGCCCTCGGCAGCCTGGCCTGGTTGCTGCTCTGCGGCCTGATCAGCGCCCTGGTGGGCGCCTGGCTGCTGCGCACCCAGCTGCGCCCGCTCGACAGCATGGTGCAGCAGGCCGAAGCCATCAGCCGTCGCGAGTTCCTTGCCCTGCCCAAGGTGCCGCGCACCCCGGAATTGCGCCGCGTGGTGCTGGCCATGAACCAGATGGTGGACAAGCTGCGCAACCTTTTCGCCGAGGAAGCGGCGCGCAGCGAACGCCTGCGCGAGGAGGCCTACCAGGACAGCCTCACGGGCCTGGCCAACCGCCGCCAGTTCGACATCCGCCTGGCCAACCAGCTGGTGCCCAACGACCAGAACGCCGCCGGCTACCTGCTGCTGCTGCGGGTCAATGACCTGGGCGGCCTCAACCAGCGCCTCGGCGGCCAGCGCACCGACGCCCTGATCCGCGACATCGGCGAAACCCTCGACAACCTGCTGCGCCAGCGCGGTGCGGCGGACTGGCTGGCCTCGCGCAGCCGCGGCGGCGAATTCGCCCTGCTCGCCCCCGGGCTCGGCAGCGAAGACGCCGAGCACCTGGCCCACAGCCTCGCCGATCAGCTGGAACACCTGCACGCCACCGGCGCCAGCGACCGCAGTCCGGTGGCCTTCCTTGGCATCGCCGCCTATCGGCCGGGGGAAGAAATGCAGAAGGTGCTGGGGCGCGGCGACCAGGCCCTCACCCAGGCCACGCAAGGCCTGGATCGCCCCTGGGTGCGCCTGGACGACTACGACGACGCCCCCGGCCAGAGCCAGCACGACTGGCGCGGCTGGATCGACGATGCGCTGAACCAGGGCAAGCTGCGCCTCTACTTCCAGCCCGTGGCGCTGTGCGCGAACACCGGCGAAACCCTGCACCACAAGGTGCTGGCACGCCTGCTCGATCCCCAGGGAGAGGCCGTGGCCGCCGGCCGCTTCCTGCCCTGGATCGAACGCCTCGGCTGGGCCGCGCGCTTCGACCTGGCGATGCTCGAACATTGCCTCGCCCACCTGGAACAGCACCCCGCCCCCATCGCCCTCAGCCTGTCCGCCTCCAGCCTGCGGGAAGACGCCAATCGCGAGCGCCTGCTGGCCCTGCTCAAATCCCACCCGCGCCAGGCCGCGCTGCTCACCCTGGAGCTGGACGAACGCCACCTGCCGCCGGCCAACCAGTTGGCGCAGATCTGCCAGGCCATCCGCGAAACCGGCTACAGCCTGGGCCTGCAGCATTTCGGCGGGCGTTTCAGCCTGATCGGCAACCTCGCCCACCTGGGCCTGGCCTACCTGAAGATCGATGCCACCTACATCCGCGCCATCGACCAGGAAAGCGACAAGCGCCTGTTCATCGAGGCGCTGTTCCGCGCCACCAACAGCATCGACCTGCCGCTTATCGCCGAGATGGTGGAAACCCCGGGCGAACTCGACACGCTGCGGGAACTGGGCATCCAGGGCGCCATGGGCCGCCTGATCGGCGCACCGGCGCCCTGGCATGAGTAGGCCGAGGGCGCCGGCCGCCGCTTAACCCACCCGGCGCCAGACGCTCGCCAGCCAGGGCTGTTGCGCCTGCGGCAGGCCGGCCGGACGGTAGTAATGCTCCAGGGCTTCGAAGCCCGCGTCCTCCACCAGGGCCTTCCAGTTTTCGTAGTCGTGCCAGGCCCCGTAGCGGCTGCCGCTCCAGCCCTCGTCGTTGTGGCCACGGGGGTTGGAGCTGAACAACACGCCGCCGGGCTTCAAGGCGGCGCGCAACTGGCGCAGGACGCGGGGCAGTTCCTGACGCGGGACGTGGAACAGGCTGGCGTTGGCGAAGATGCCGTCGAAGCGCTCGGCGGGCAGGTCGAGGTGGAGGAAGTCCTGGTGCCAGACTTCGCAGCCGGAGTCGGCGCGGGCCATGGCGACGAAGCTTTCCGCGCCGTCCAGGCCGATGGCCTGGTGACCCAGGCGGGTGAAGGCACTCAGGTCACGGCCCGGCCCGCAGCCGAAATCGAGGATGGTGAAGGGGGTGCTACCCCGGATGTGCCGCAACAGCGCCTCGATGTTCTGGCTCACGTCATGGTCACGGGTGCCTTCGCGGAAGCCCTCGGCGTTGCGGTTGTAGTCGTCGAGGGTGGTGGCGGTGATGTTGTCGAGGTCTTCGGGACGCAATCGCATGGGCGGCTCGGCACGGCATGTGGCAGGAAGATGAATTCTACTCCCGGACCGGCGGCAACAATGGCGGGCTGCGCCTATCTTTCTGGGACACTTTCCTTCGAAGGACTCGCGCATGGCAGCTTCCGGCAAGAAAATGAGCCTGACCGGGCTCACTACCCTGGTGGCGGTGAACATGATGGGCTCGGGCATCATCATGCTGCCTTCCAGCATGGCGCAGCTGGGTGCGATCTCCCTGCTGTCCTGGGTGATCACCGCGGTGGGCTCCATGGCCATCGCCTACTGCTTCGCCCAGTGCGGCATCTACTGCACGCGTTCAGGCGGGATGTCGGCCTACACCGAAGAGGCCCACGGCAAGTCGGCCTTCTTCCTCTGTTCCTATCTCTACTTCCTGTCCCTGGCCATCGGCAACGTGGCCATCGCCATTTCCGCCGTGGGCTACCTGACGCCCTTCTTCCCCTGGCTGGGCAGCGGCGCGATGCCCTTGTTCATCGGCGCGGTAGGGCTGATCTGGTTGACCAGCCTGGCCAACTTCGGCGGGCCGAAAATCACCGGACATATAGGTTCGATCACGGTCTGGGGCGTGATCATCCCGGTGGCGGGCCTGTCGGTCATCGGCTGGTTCTGGTTCGACACCGAGGTCTTCGCCGCGGCCTGGAACCCCAACCAGATCACCACCGGCGACGCCATCACCCAGAGCATTCCCCTCACCCTCTGGGCCTTCCTCGGCATGGAGTCGGCCGCGCAGAACTCCGATGCCGTGGAGAATCCCAAGCGCAACGTGCCGCTGGCCTGCCTGCTGGGCACCCTGGGCGCGGCGGTGATCTACGTGCTCTCCACCTCGGTGATCATGGGCATAGTGCCGAACCCCGAGCTGGCCAATTCCAGTGCGCCCTTCGCCTTCGTCTACGCGAAGATGTTCAATCCCCTGGTGGGCGACCTGATCATGGGGCTGGCGGTGATGGCCTGCGTCGGCTCGCTGCTGGGCTGGCAGTTCACCCTGGCGCAGACCGCCAAGGTCACCGCCGACCAGAACATGTTCCCGGCCCTGTTCGCCAGGGTCACCCTGCTGGGTGCGCCCATAGCCGGGCTGGTGGCCAACGCCCTCCTGCAGAGCGCCATGGCCATATCCACCATTTCACCCAACGCCTCGGAGCAGTTCGGCAAGCTGGTGAACCTGGCGGCGGTGACCAACATCGTGCCCTACATCACTTCGCTGTCGGCGTTGCTGGTGATCATGCAGAAGGCCGGGGTGACGGGTTATCCGCACCACCGCAACGTCATAGTGCTGATCATCGCCATGGCCTACAGCTTCTATGCGCTCTACGCCTCGGGCACCGAGGCGGTGTTCGGCGGCATGATAGTCACCGCAGTCGGCTACCTGATGTTCGGCTACATCGCCGACCGCTTCCTCGAGCGGCGTGCAACCCTGGAAACGGAGGTCCGGTCATGAAATCCCGTCTCCCCCATGTCGCCCTGCTGCTGGCCAGCCTGCTGCCGCTGCTGGCCAGCGCCCAGACCCTGGACCGGATCCGTGCCAGCGGAACCCTCACCCTCGGCTACCTGCCGGACCAGCCGCCCTTCACCTCCACTGCGGGTGAAAGCGCCTCCGGCTATGCCATCGACCTCTGCCAGAAGGTCGCCGACCAGCTGCGCACCCAGCCCGGCCTGGCCTCGCTCAAGGTACGTTTCGTACCCCTGGCGCCGGACAAGGCCCTGGACCAGGTGCGCGACGGCGGCGTGGACCTGCTCTGCAGCCCGATGGTGGAAAGCCTCAAGCGGCGCCAGAGCGTCTCCTTCTCCCTGCCCGTGTACACCGCCGGGATAGGCGTGGTAGTGCGCAAGAACGCCCCACTGTCCCTGGTCAAGGTGCTCAGCGGCCAGGTGGAGCAGACCGGTCCCACCTGGCGCGCCACCCTCAATCGCGGCCTGGCCGCCCACAGCTTCGCGGTGCAGGGCGGCACCCTGGTGGAAACCTGGGCGCGAGAAAAGCTGCGCTTGCTGAAGCTGCTGGTCACCCTGGAGACCGTGGCCAGCCCCGCCGAAGGCGTCGGCCAGGTGGCCAGCGGCAAGGTGGATGCCTTTTTCGCCGACCAGATGACCCTGCGCAGCCTGGTGGCGCGGGATACGGCCAACACCGAGCTGATGGTGCTGGACCGCCGCTTCGAGTTCGAGCCGGTCGCCCTGGCCATGGCCCGTGGCGACGAGGACTTCCGCCTGCAGGTGGATACGGCGCTGAGCCAGCTCTACCGCTCCGGCGGGATAGTGCCGCTCTACAGCAAGTACTTTGGCGCCCCCGGTGAACTGGACCAGACTCTGTTCAAGGTCTATTCCCGTCCCTGAATTCGACCGCAAGAGTCAGGATGCGGGCGGCCTGCTGCCCGCATACTCTCTGCCATGAACGCACTCAATGCCGATAGCGCCATGAAAGCCCCTGCCAAGACCGCCACCGAACTGGACCCGCGCTGGGCCGCCGTACAGGCGCGCGACCCGACTGCCGACCGGCAATTCGTCTATGCCGTGAAAACCACCGGTGTCTACTGCCGGCCCAGCAGCCCGACCCGCCTGCCGCGGCCGGAGAACGTGGAGTTCTTCGATAGCGCCGCACAGGCCGAGGCTGCCGGCTACCGGCCCAGCCGCCGTGCCGCCGCCGACATGAGCAGCGTGGCGGCGCAGCATGCAGCCCTGGTATCGGCCGCCTGCCGGCAGATCGAAAACGCCGAGGATGTGCCGGGCCTGGAAGCCCTGGCCGAGTCGGCGGGCATGAGCCCATCGCACTTCCACCGGGTGTTCAAGGCCGTCACCGGCCTCACCCCCAAGGCCTATGCCCGCGCCCGCCGCGCGCGCAAGGTGCGTGACCAGCTCGGTCCGGGCGCCTCGGTGACCGAGGTGCTCTACGACGCCGGTTTCAACTCCAACAGCCGCTTCTATGCCGACTCCGCCCAGGTGCTGGGGATGAAGCCGGCCGACTATCGCGACGGCGGCACCAACAACGAAATCCGTTTCGCCCTGGGCGAGTGTTCCCTGGGCTCCTTCCTGGTGGCGCAAAGCGGCATCGGCGTCTGCGCCATCCTGCTCGGCGACGATCCCGAGGCCTTGTTGCGCGACCTCCAGGACAAGTTTCCCCGTGCCTGCCTGATCGGCGGCGACAGCGACTTCGAACAGCTGGTGGCCAAGGTGGTCGGCTTCATCGAAGCGCCGAACCTCGGCCTCGACCTGCCCCTGGATGTACGCGGCACCGCCTTCCAGGAACGGGTGTGGCAGGCGCTTCGGGAAATCCCCCCGGGCAGCACCGCCAGCTACGCGGAAATCGCCGAGCGCATCGGCTCGCCCCGTGCGGTACGTGCCGTGGCCCAGGCCTGCGGCGCCAACAGCCTGGCGGTGGCCATTCCCTGCCACCGCGTGGTGCGCAGCGACGGCAACCTCTCCGGCTACCGCTGGGGAGTGGAACGCAAGCGCCTCCTGCTGGAGCGCGAGGCCCGGGGATGAAACGCTGGACCCTGCTGGATGCGAACGGGTCGCCCTGCCCCAGCCCGTTGCCCGGCACCCTGGGCGGGTATCGCAAGGGGCGGGTATGTGCGGGAACGGGTGTTCTTTCTCGATGAAGCCACCGCGCGGGCGGCGGGGTATCGGCCATGTGCGCGGTGCATGGGCGAGGCTTATGCGCGGTGGAAAGCCCATCGCGAGTAAACATCCACGTTCGTAGAACCTGGACTTGCGCTGGCCCCCTGGAAAGGGGCGAATCCTCCCCGTGCACAAGACTCCCCCTTTCGCCTGGCCTGGTTCGGCACCACGTCAAACCGCCGGTGCGCACGGCGCACCCTACCGCATCGGCTTCATCCTGCTAGCCCGGGAATTCGAATCGTCACAGCGCGTAGGGTGGAAATCCCTTTGGGGATTTCCACCATCGGTGCCCTGCATGGCCTCGCTGGTGGATAGAAAAGCGCTATCCACCCTACACGGCTTGCGAAACCCATCGATCCGACAGCATGGGTTTCGCTCCGCTCGCGGAGCGCCGCCCGCCCCATCCTACTCGACCGGCACTGTTCCACCGTCTCGCGCGGCCCGGGCGATGGCCTCGACCACCCGCAGGTTCTGCAGGCCGTCGCGCACGCTGACCAGGGGTTCGGCCTCGCCGCGGATGACCTGGCAGAAATGTTCCAGCTGCCGCGCCAGCGGGTCCTGCCGCTCCAACTCGGCCGTTTCGCAGGTGAAGGGCTTGAACCAGGAGCGGTCCTCGGGCCGTTCGTAATACTTAAGGCGCAGGGTGGGCACGGCCAGGGAGCCGCCGGTACCGGCGATCAGGTAGCAGTCCTCGTCCGCGTAGCTGGGGTAGTCAGGGTTTTCCCGGGAGGTCTGTTCCCAGCTGCGCGCCGAGGCGGCGGTGTCGGAAAGCAGGAAGCTGCCCAGGGCGCCATTGGCGAAGCGCAGGCCGATGGACACCGTGTCTTCCACCGGAAAGCCCCGCGTCGCGCTCGAGGCCAGGGCCTGCACGGCGACGATTTCGCCGCACAGCGAACGCAGGTTGCCGATCTCGTGGATCAGGTTGATCAGCACCGGTCCGCCGCCGGGCTGGCGGCGCCAGGGCGCGGCGTCGAAGTAATCGTCCGGCTTGTAGAACAGCGCGCTGCCCATCACCGCCACCAGTTCGCCCAGGCGGCCCTCGCGGATGATCTGCCGCGCCCGCTCCAGAATCGGGCTGTGGGCGCGGTGGTGGCCCACCAGCAGCGGCACGTTCGAACCGACGGCGGCGGCCAGCAGCCGCTCGCCTTCCTCCAGGCTGTGGGCCACAGGTTTCTCGATCAGCGCCGGCACGCCGGCCTGCAGACAGGTCAGGGCCTGTTCCACATGCAGCTGGTTGGGTGTGGCGAGGATGATGCCGTCGGGGCGGCCGGCCTCGAACAGAACTTCCAGCGAGGCGAACAGCGGCACGCAGGCGCGGCGGGCGACTGCCTCGGCGGCGGGGCTCGGGTCCACCAGTGCGGCAAGCTGGCAGGCCGGGTTGGCCTGGATGAGTTCGAGGTGGCGCTGGCCGATCAGGCCGGCGCCGGCAATGGCGATGCGGAGGTTGTTCATGGGGCGATCCATTCCTGGGGAAGCGGTGGATCGAAAGACTAATATTCGCTATCAAACCTATAATCAGCCCCCATGAAAAATCAGAATGCGCTATTAGCGAACAATGATCCCTTCCTGCGTGACCTGCTGCTGTTCTGCGCCGTGGCGCGGCGTTCCAGTTTCATCGCCGGAGCGACGGAGCTGGGCATTTCCCCTGCCCATGTCAGCAAGCGTATCGCCATGCTGGAAGAGTCCCTCGGGGTCAAGCTGTTCAACCGCACCACGCGGCGGGTGAACATCACCGCCGATGGCGAGGCGGCCTTCGCCTGGGCGCAGAAAATCCTCGAAGACGTGGAAGGCATGGTGGAATCGCTGTCCGGATCGCGCGGCGAACCGCGCGGGGTGCTGCGCATCGCCACCAGCCTGCGCCTGGGTCGCGACCACCTGTCGCCGGTGCTGTCCCTGCTGCGCCAGCGCCATCCGGGCCTCGAGGTCTGGCTGGAACTGCTGGACCGGCGGGTGGACCTGATCGGCGAGAACTTCGACATCGACCTGCGGGTGGGCGAGGTCCAGGAACCGCACCTGATCGCCCACAAGATCGCCGAGAGCCACCGGATGCTCTGCGCCGCTCCCTCCTACCTGGCGCGCCGCGGCCAGCCACGGACCCTGGCCGAACTGGCGCAGCACGACTGCCTGCTGTTCCGCGAGCGCGAGCTGGGTTTCGGCGTCTGGCGCCTGAGCGGACCGGGGGGCGAAGAAACGGTGAAAGTCACCGGCCCCATGGCCTCCAACCACAGCGACGTGGTGTGCCAGTGGGCCCACGAAGGGCACGGGGTGATCATGGCCTCGGTCTGGGACGCGGCCCCGAGCATCAGGGCCGGCAAGCTGGTACGGGTGCTGCCGGCCTACCAGCAGGCCGCCGACGTCTGGGCCGTCACCGCCGCGCGGGCTTCGGGCTCGGCCAAGGTGAAGCTCTGCATCGACTTCCTCAAGGAGCACCTGACCCAGGGCCCCCACGCCCTCGATACCCACCTCTGAACGCCGGTTCGACAAGCCCGCCAGCCTTGGCTAGACCTCTAGGCAAGTAGTCCCGCGTCGCGCGGGGCAGTACCTGGCAGGAAGCACCGACGTGACCCTCAATCCCCTCGAAACCCTTCTCCTGGCCGCCCTCGCACTGCTCCTCGGACGCTGGGTCAACCGCCTGATTCCCGTGCTGTCGCGCTACAACATCCCCGAGCCGATCACCGGCGGCCTGCTGTTCGCCATCGCCCTGTCGGTGGCCGGCGCGTTCAGCGATTTCCGCGTGGAATTCGACAGCACCATGAAGCCCGCCCTGCTGCTGGCATTCTTCTCCGCCGTGGGGCTGTCGGCGGACCTGGCCATGCTCAGGCACGGCGGCAAGCGGCTGGTGCTCTTCGTCATCACCCTGATCCCCTTCCTGTTCCTGCAGAACATCCTCGGCATCCTGGTCGCCTGGGGCCTGGACATGCACCCCTTGATGGGCCTGGTAGGCGGCACCATCACCCTGGTGGGTGGCCACGGCACGGGCGCGGCCTATGCCGAGCGCTTCGCCGAGGTGAACAACCTCCAGTCCATCATGGAGCTGTCGATGACCGGCGCCACCCTCGGCCTGGTGGCCGGCGGCATCATCGGCGGCCCCCTGGCCCAGTGGCTGATCAAGCGCCACAAGCTGGCCGGCAGCGGCCCCCGGGGCGAGCACCATGAAATCACCGGTGAATCGGCACCGCCGGTGACCACTACCAACTTCCTCAATGTGCTGGCCGCCACCATGGCCGCCCTGGTGGTCGGCCAGTTCCTGGCCGGGAAGTTCGGCGAAGGCGCGGTGACCCTGCCGAGCTTCATCTGGTGCCTGCTGCTGGGAGTGACCATCCGCAACACCCTGCCCCTGGTGGGTGTGCGACTGAACGACGGAGGCATCGACCTGCTGGCCTCGGTGACCCTGTCGCTGTTCCTGGTGATCACCATGATGGCGCTGAGCCTGGGTCACGTGGCCAGCGTGGCCGGCCCGCTGTTCGTGATGCTGATCGCCCAGTCGGCCCTGGCCATGGCCTTCGGCGCCTGGGTGGTGTACCGCTTCACCGGCCGCGACTATGAAAGCGCCGTGCTCTCGGCGGCCTTCTGCGGCTTCGCCATCGGCGCCACGGCCACCGCCATCGCCAACATGCAGGCCATCGCCCACAAGTACGGCCCGGCGCCGGAGGCCTTCATCGTCGCGCCGCTGGTGGGCGCCTTTCTCATCGACCTGCTCAACGCGCTGGTACTCACGGGTTTCCTCGCGTTGCCGGGAATGGGAGGTTGACCATGCTGCGCGCCCTCCTCCTCGCCCTGCTGTCCCTGGCCCTGGCCGCCTGCTCCAGGGGCCCCGACCAGACCACCCTGGAAGCCGAAGTGCAGCAGCGCCTGCAACAGGCCTTCGGCACCGGCGTACTCAGTCTCAGCGAACTGGACCGCCGCGGTTCGGCCAGCGACGCCAACGCACCGGAAGGCGAGAAACGCCTGGTGATCTATTTCGACAGCACCCTGAAAGTGGAGCGTGACCAGGACTTCGGTTCCTGGGATTCCCCCGGCGTCGCCAGCCTGATCAGCGCCCTGGGCGCCGGGCCGCGCGGGCTGTCCGGCATCCGCAACCAGGGCAACAAGCAGGGTGACCTGCTGAACGCCCACGGCAGCCTGATCTACCGCCAGACCGACAGCGGCTGGGAAGCCGTGGTGCCCCAGGGCTTCAAGGCGCCACCCGCGCCGGAAACCGTCGAGCCCGGCGTGGGCCAGCCCCGCGAGCAGCTGATGGCGGCGATGAGCACCGCGCTGAACCTCGCCCCCGGCGGTACCGGGGCGAAGGAGCGGGACATCATCTCCGACGAGCTGAACCGTTCCCTGAGCAATATCCAGGGCCGCCTGAGCCGTCTGCAGAAGGGTTTTCCCCTGGCCGGCGGGCCAGCCGCCGGGCAGTACGCGCGGCTGGCCCAGGCCATGACCAGCCTGCTGCGTGCCAAGGGCGTGCAACTGACGCCGCTGACCACCGAAGGCGGCCTGGACAACCTGCGCATGCTGCGCAGGGGCGATGTGGTGCTGGCCCTGTCCCAGAGCGATATGGCGCAGCTGGCGGTGAATGGCGCCGGCCCGTTCGCCGAATCCGGTCCCTACGCCAGCCTGCGCGCCCTGGCCAGCCTCTATCCCGAAATGGTGCATGTGCTGGCGCGTGCCGACGGGCCGGTGCGCGACATGGCCAGCCTGCGCGGCAAGCGGGTCAACCTCGGCCAGCCGGGCTCCGCCTCGCGGGATACCGCCATCGCCGTCCTGGCCGCCCACGGCATCGAGCCGGAGGACCTGGCCGCGGCCGCCAGCCTCGACCTGCAACAGGCGCTCACCGCCATCCGCGACGGCCAGCTGGACGCCACCCTGCAGGTGATAGGCGCCCCCGCCGACAGCATCCGCGCGGCCAGCGAGGCCATGCAGCTGCGCCTGGTGCCGCTGGACGAACAGGCCATTGGCCAGCTGGAAACCAACCGCCCCGGCACCTTCGCCACCCAGGTGGCGGCCGCCACCTACCCCAACCAGGCGGCGCCGGTGCCCACCCTCGCCGTCAGCGCCCTGCTGCTCTGCGACGAATCGCTGAGCGCGAGCGAAGCCGAACAGCTGATGGACCTGCTCTTCGCCACGGACAACGACTGGCTGGCGGCCGGCAGCATCCAGGGCGAGCAGTTGTCGAAGGCCAACGCGCGACGCGCCCTGGCCATTCCCCTGCATGAAGGTGCGTTGCAGGCGCTGGAGAAGCCGTGAACGAAGGGGCGTCAGCCGCCCGACCCATCCTACGAGCGACCGGCTGGAAGCTGGAAGCTGGAAGCTGGAAGCTGGAAGCTGGAAGCTGGAAGCTGGAAGCTGGAAGTGCGTAGGGTGGATGTCGCTTTTCACATCCACCAGCGGAGCCTGGGCGAACCGCGAAAGGTGGACCGGTGAAGCGTGGTCCACCCTACGGGGCCGCTGCGCAGCCCTTCGCGAATGAATTCACCCCACATCCCGTTTTTCGTCCAGCCTCCAGCCTTCAGCGCTTCTGTCGGCTTTTCCGACAGTTCAGCCGCTCAAGAGGGCATACCTGTCTCGTCGGCCTCCGGGCCACCACGGTCACCGACCCGGGAGCGGGCCTGGGCGCGGTGCTGGAGTTTGCGGCGCGCGGGCTCGGGGAGGTCGGTGTAGTTCAACAATCCCCGGCTCACCAGCACCTGCAGCAGATCCTCGAGTACCCTCACCAGCTCAAGGTCGGAGTGCTGCAGGGCCATCAGGTGGTCATGCAGGCAACGGCTGGCGAACCAGGTCCGCACCTCCGGGTCGTTGGCCGACAGGCTCTGGGTCATGCAGTCGAAGGGCTCGTGCTCCACCCGCAGGACCCTGCCCTTCTCGTCGCGCTGTACGTAAACCATGGTCCCTCCCCTGCCCCCGACACCTAGACGTCCACCTTGAGTGCGTTGTCTCCGAGCATGTTGTCGATGATCTGCGCCTCGTCGGTGGTGCCGTACAGCGTCGCAAGGTTCACGTTGTCCAGCACCACTTGCTGCTCCACGGGGCCCGTCGCCTCGGTCTTCACGGAGACGCTGGTGGTGGTCCCGGCGAAGGCGAAATCCAGGTAGTTCTGCAGCTCGTTCGGGTCCTGACCCACGCCGCCCAGCAGTTGCGACAGGTCGAGCACATCGGAGTTGGCGCCGCTGGTATCCACCTGGAAGTCGGTGATGTGATCGACGTTCCCATCCAGCCCGCCTTCCTGCCAGACGAAGCTGTCCTTGCCGGCGCCGCCGCTCAGCGTATCCGCCCCCAGGCCACCGACCAGCCAGTCATCGCCATCGCCGCCCTGCAGGACGTCGTTGCCGGCAAGGCCGAACAGATGGTTGTCGCCGCCGTTGCCGGTCAGGGTGTCGTTGTGATCGGAGCCGACGAGGTTCTCCAGGTTGGCCAGCGTGTCGCTGCCCGCTCCGCCGGTGTTCTGCGCCGTGGTGGTATCCAGGCTTACCGTGACGCCGCTGCCGGCATGCCGGTAGCTGGCGGTATCCATGCCACCCAGGCCATCGATCAGGTCATTGCCCGAAGTGCCCTGGATGACCTCGTCGGCGGCGCTGCCGGTGAAGCTCGAACCGTTGACGATGGCGACCTCCAGCACCTGGGGACTGGTCACGTCGCCGTCGGCATCGACCAGCGAGAAAGTGAAATCGAGGTTGGCGTTCTGGGTGTTGCTCTGGGTGGTGACCAGGCCTATGTCGACGATCTTGATGACATCCTGGTCCGCGGTATCGGCGACCACGCCGCCATTGGCCTCGAAGGCCACCAGGGCCGCCAGTGCCAGGGAAGACCCGCCGGCAATGCCGGTATTGCGGTTCAGGTTGATGCCATGGCCCGTCACGCTCTCGGTCGAGGTCAGCAACTGGGCGCCGTAGATGAGGTAGTTTTCGCCCGCGGCGTTGTAGTCGTTCGACTCGATGATCAAGACGCCATCAGAGCCGTCGCCGAAGGTGATGCCGTAGGGATTGGTCTCGCCGCTCAGGAAGATGTCGGCATAGTCGACGACCACCGCCCGGGTGATCATGGAGTTGTCATCCGGGTCGATCAGTTTCAGCAGGACCACGAAGTCCTCCTTCCCGGTCAACTGATCGATCTTGAGGAACATCGCATTGGCGCGGGCATCGCCGGGGCCGGGGTCTACCGCGCCGCCGGGGCTGGTGCGATAGAAGTCCATGTTCAGCGCATCGCCGGCCTTGATGGTGTCGCTGGACACCCCATTGGCATTCCCCGAAATGCTCACCCAGCCCTGCCCTGCGGTGAACACATCGTTGCTGCCGAGATCCAGGTCGCCACCGGTGGTTTTCAGGGGTGACGGGGTGGATTGTGCGAGCCCGGTGAAGCGCACGTAGAAATCCCCCGACAGCCTGGACACCACGATTTCCGGCTGCGACGCGCCACCCGACACCAGGTCGAAGGTCTCCCGGCTCAGGGTATTGCTGGTCTGGACGATGCTGTAGCTTTCGATGGGCGAGTCCAGTTCGACGTTGTAGGTCCCGGCCAGCTTGTCGAAGGTGAGCGTCCCCGTCGCCTGGGCCAGGGGGTTGCTCGAGGACAAGGGATCCGGGTCGTAGCTGAACTGGATCTTGAATACCGCCGACGTATCGCTCTCCGACATCCAGCTGACCGTCGCCGCGGAAATGGACGAGGCGCCCACGGTGCCACTCAGGGTGATGGCCGAGAAATCCGAATGGGAGGCGCTGTAGGACGTCCGCGTATCGGCACCTATCAGGTAGTCGAAGGTGCCGGTCCCGCCGGTCGAGCCATTGCTGGCGTTCGCGTACACCAGGTTGCTCCTGGCTATCACCGCCGGGACATCGTCGACTATCTCGATGCGGACAGTGGCCGAGGCGCTCGCCTGGCCGTCGTCCACGTTGACAAGAAAGCTGTCCGTCTCCGTTGCGGGGCCGTCGGTAGTCGCTTCGCTCAGGGTGTAGCTGAAGCTGTAGGTGCCGTTGCCGTCGTAGCCGGTGATCGTCACCTGGCCATGGGCGGTGCTGAAGCTCTGATCGATCAGGCTGGCAAAATCGAAGCCGCCGCCGCTGAGGTCGAACGTCAGGCTGCCGATGCTGAGGAATTTCAGATTATCCAGCCCGTCCGTATCGCCCAGCCTGAACGTGCCGGTGACCACATTGCTGCCGTCGCCGGCGCTGGAGCCGTCCGGCAGGCCCTGCTCGTACACCTTGGCCAGGTAGCCTTCGCCGCCAGGCGAGCTGACCCCCACCGTGGGGGCGTCATTGCTGCCGCAGATGGTGAGGGTCAGGGTCGACTCGCTGGTGTCGCCATCGGCATCGCGCATGCAGTAGGCGTACTCCAGGCTGACCCGTTCGCCCGGGGCCAGGCCCTGCACCGCCGCGGAACCATTGGCCAGTTCGAAGCTGTAGCCGCCGTCGGCATAGAGGGTCAGCAGGCCGTAGGGGGTATTCACCAGCAGGCTGCCGTTGTCGCCGGGAGTGGCGCCGGCCACGGCGTTCCAGCTGGTGAAGGCCTTGGGCTGGTCGGCGCCGCCGGCATCGTTGTCCAGCACATTGCCACTGAGGCTGGTGGAGGGGCCGTCTTCGCTCAGGCTGCCGCTGTCGGCATAGGCCCGCGGCGTATCGTCATCCACCTTGATGTAGAGCGAACCGTCGGCGCGGTCGCCATCGCGATCGACGATCTTGTACTCGACCTCGAAGGTCAGGTCGTTCTCGTCGTACCCGTCGGGATGCAGGATGGGGGCGTTCTGGACGACGGTGTAAGCGCCAGTGAACCTGTCCAGGGTAATGGTGATGACGGTCACCTCACCCTGCTTGATCAACAGGCCGTTCGAGGTTTCCACGTAGGTGAAGCCATAAGGCGCACCGCTGTCCTGCAGCTCGATCTCGCCGGGGCCGTCGGCGCCGAAATCGTGGGGGATGATGCCACTGGTGTTGTGGCTGTCCGGGTCACTGTCGCCCCAGCCACCGGGGTTACCGTAGGGCAAGGCGTCGTCGTCGAGGCAGACGGTCACATGGGGGTCGATGCAGGGAGCGTCATCCCGGAAGCTGATGGCGCCGCCCAGTTCGAGGGTCGCGCTGTCCGTGTCGCCATCGCCATCGGTGAGGGTGGCGGTCAGGGTGACCAGGTCGCCGGCAGCCAGGCCGGTCACCTGGTCCGGGCCGCTATCGGGGCTGTGGAAGATCGCCCGCGACTGTTCCAGGGTCAGGGTTCCATCGGCCGCCACGCTGACACGGAAGGCCAGTTGTCCGCCCCCGGCCACGCGGCCGACGATATCCGCCCCCTCCTTGAACAGCAGGATGCCGTTGCCGGTCGCGCTATCCCGCAGCCCGCTGTCCACACCCGGCGACTTCACACCCAGGCTGTAGCTGATGGCATTGCCGGGCGCGGCGCCGTCGGCACCGAATACGGACGTGAAAGCGCCGGCGAAGTTGGTACTGTCGGTGACGCCGAGCGTGGTTTCGTCCACCTGCAGCTCGAAGCCGTCCAGGCCCTGCACGCGGATGTCCGGCACATCGTCGATGATGGCCACGGTCAGGGTACCGGTGCCGGTGTTGCCATTGGCGTCGGTCACCAGGAAGGTGAAGGTCTCGGTGAACTGCAGGTTGTTGCCGTTATCGCCCGGGTTGACCTTGGGCGCCGAGGTCAGGGTGTAGCTGTAGCTACCGTCGCTGCCCACCACCAACTGGCCGTACTGGCCGATACCGGCACCGGCTCCCAGGCTGAAGCTGTAAGGGCCGCTGCCACCGCTGGCCACCAGGGTGCCGCTGGCGAGCTCGTCGTTGCTCGCCGGTTCGCTGCCGAAGCCGAGGGCGGCTTCGCGCACCTCGGTGTCGGAGCCCGCCCCTACGCCGCCGATCACGGTGATGCTGGCGACATCGATGGTCAGGGTCGTGGTGCTGATATCGCCGTCGGCGTCGACCATGGTGTAGGTGAAGGTGTCCACCGCGCCGGCCTGGGCCAGGCTGTCGGGGTTGCTGGTGTAGCTGTAGCTGCCATCGGCGTTGAGCACCAGGGTGCCGAACAGGGTATCGATGGGCACGCCCACGCCCCCCGACACCGGGGTCGTCGTATCGCCACCGGCACGCACACCGACGACGCCGGTGGTCGGCGACGGGCGGCCATCGGCGCCGAACCGGTCGGCCACATTCCCCAACCCGGCACCGGTCACCACGTTGCCGTTGACGCTGCCGCCTTCGCTGACAAAGGCACGGTCGGCCATTGCCCGGGGCAGGTCGTCGACTATCTCGATGCCGACCGTGGCCGAAGCGCTGGCCAGGCCGTCGCTCAGGGTCACCAGGAAACCATCCGTCTCCGGACCATCGGCGTCCATGGTGGTCTCGTTCAGGGTGTAGCTGAAGCTGTAAGCGGCGGCGGCGGCGTCGAACCCGGTGATCAGCACCGTACCGTGGGCCACGGCGAAGCTCTGCCCCACCAGGCTGGCGAAGCTGCCGGTGCCGAGGTCGAGGCTCAGGCTGCCGACCGTCAGGGACTTGAGCGTGTCCAGCCCATCGGAATCACCAAGGCTGAAACTGCCGTTGACCACGGTGCTGCCATCGCCGGCACTGGAGCCGCTCGAAAGGCCGCGCTCGAAGACCTGGGCCAGGCCGCCCTGGGTATCCGGGGAACTGACTTGCACCGTTGGCACGTCATTGCTGCCGAGAATGCTGATGGTCAGCACTGCATCGCTGGGGTCGCCATCGCCGTCCCGCATGGAGTAGGCGTACTGCAGGCTGACCTGCTCGCCCGCGTCCAGCGCTTCCACCGCCGCCGAGCCGTTGGCCAGCACGAAGGCGTAGCTGCCGTCGGCATTCAGGGTCACCAGGCCGTAGGGGGTATCCACCAGCAGGCTGCCATTCGCCCCGGGAGTGGCGCCGGCGACGCCGTTCCAGCTGGTGAAGGCCTTGGCCTGGTCGGCGCCGGACAGGTCATTGTCCAGCACGTTGCCAGCGAGGCTCGATGGCACGCCCCCCTCGGCCAGGCTGCCGCTATCCGGGTTGGCCCGCGGCAGGTCGTCGACTATCTCGATGCGGACAGTGGTCGAGGCGCTGGCCAGGCCATCGCTGACATTAATAAGGAAGCCGTCCGTCTCCGGACCGGCGGCATCGAGGGTGGCTTCGGTCAGGGTATAGCTGAAGCTGTAGCTGCCGCTTGCGACATCGAAGCCGGTGATCAGCACCGTGCCGTGTTCCGCCGCGAAGCTCTGCCCCACCAGGCTGGCGAAGCTGCTGGTGGTCAGGTCGAGGGTGAGGCCGCCCACGTTGAGGGACTTCAGGTCATCCAGGCCATCGGGGTCGCCGAGCTGGAAGTTGCCGTTCACCACCGTGCTGCCATCCCCGGCCCCGGAGCCGCCGGGCAGGCCGCGCTCGAATACCTGGATCAGGCCGCCTTCGCTCTGCGGGAAGCTGACCTCCACCGTTGGGCCGTCGTTGCGGCCGACGATGGTGATGGTGAGGGTCGCCGAGCTCTGGTCGCCATTGCTGTCCTCGATGGTGTAGCCAAAGCTGAGGTCGACGCGCTGGTCCTCGTCCAGCGCTCTCAGCAGCGGGATCGCCCTGGCCAGTTCGAAGTCGAAGCTGCCGTCCGGATTCAGGGTCACCACGCCAAAGTCGGTGTTCACCTGACGACTGCCATTGCTGCCCTCCAGGGCCACGCCGACCTGCCACGACACGAACCTGAGGGGCAGGTCCGGCCCGCTGTCGTCGTTATCCAGCACATTGCCCAGCACGCGCGGGCCATCCTCGTTGGCGGTCCGTCCATCGTCGCGCGCCTGCGGCACGCCGTTGGCCGGCTCGTCGGCCGGAATGGCCGTCTCGGGCAGGGGGAATTCCGGGACGGAGCCGATGGGGCCGGTGGGGAATCCGATGGCGGGGTCCACCGAGCCGGCGGTCTCGCCCAGCAGCACGAAGGAGTGCCCGCCACCGGCGTTGCCGCTTCCGGCGCCGCCTGAACCGGGCCCTGCGGCCGTGGCCTCGGCAGCCCTGGTGGGGTCGACCCCCGCCTCGATGGCGGCCTGCAGCTTCTCGACGTCGGTGAGGTCCTGCTGGCTGGGGGCCGCCGGTGCGCTGTCGGCGGTCCGCTCCGGGTCGGGACTGCCGGCCAGCAGGGTGTTGTCCAGCGTCATGCTGCTGTCGCGTCCGAGCACCAGTTCCCGGCCATTGCCCAGGGCCACCGCCACGGCCCCATTGCTGCCGGTTTCCAGTTGCTCGCCGAAATACACGCGGTCGCCTTCGCTGAGCAACCGGCGCAAGCCATCGAGCCTGACCGCAAAGACTTCACCAACGACCTGACGGACGACCCCGATTGATCCAGCCATGACTCCTTCCTCCCGCACGACGTGCTGCCAGCCGGACAGCGCCGATCCCAGTCAATGAGGGGTCACAGCACATCCGGACCGAATACGGGTACGTGAAGGAGCATCGGGGGTGGGGACCGCGCCGAAAGAACAAGCACGAGTCGTCAATAAAACGTCACGCAACCCGGCGCCTGTCGCAGCTCCGGATTTACCCCGCCCTGATGATTCTCTAGTTGTGCCTGACCGCAATCCGCATTCGCTGACCAGGGCCAAAGGCCCTGAAAAACGCGAGATGCTGGCGAAAAGATGTCCGGGATTTCCGACGAATGCATAAGAATTTTTGCTGATAACGCTTGTGAGGATTTCTTCTTAGCCAAGCCAAAAGTTGTTCTTAGCTCTGTTGTTACAAGCCTGAAACGGTTTGCCTTGGATTTTCGCCAATTTACTGGCGCCAGGGAGAGTAGTTCTGACAAGGAGAACGACCTGAAATGCGCACCCTCAACCCCCTGTGGAGCGGAATCTTCCTGGCCGTAGCCGCTTCGCAAATCCAGGCCATGACGCTGACCGACGCCATCCAGAGCACGATCGACAAGCACCCCGAACTCCTGGCAAGCGCCCAGAACCGGCTCGTCGCCGACGAAGAGGCGAAGGTCGCCAAAGGGGGCTACCAACCGACCGTCGACCTGATAACTGGCGTAGGTCGCGAGCACAGCGACAATCCCACCACCCGCGCCCTCGGCGATCACCACACCGAAACCCTGAACTTCCGCGATGCCGAACTGCGCCTGCGGCAGATGCTCTTCGACGGGTTCAACACCCCCAACGAAGTGAAACGCACCAAGGCCGTGGTCAACTCCCGTGCCTACTTCACCCTGGGCACGGCAGAAAGCCTGGCGCTGCGCACCGTGGAGGTCTACCTGGAGGTGCTCAAGCGCCGCGAGATGGTGGTCCTGGCGAAGAACAACCTGATGGCCCACGAGCGCATCCACGACCAGATCGGCCTGCGCAGCGAACGCGGCGTGGGCAGCACCGCGGATTTCGACCAGGCCGAGGCGCGCCTGGCCCTGGCGCGCAACAACCTCTACACCGAGGAAGTGAACCTGGCCGACGCCGAAGCCAACTTCTACAGCGCCGTGGGCCTGCCCGCCGATGAGCTGGTGACCCCGGGCACCATCAAGGGCGAGATGCCCGCCGACCTGCTGGCCGCGCGCCAGGGCGTGATGGATACCAACCCCTTGCTGAAATCGGCCCAGGCCGACGTGTACGCCGCCGAGAGCCAGTACGAGTCGGCAAAATCGCCCTTCTATCCGCGCCTGGATGCCGAGCTGGCCACCACCGCCGACGACAACGTGCAAGGCGACGAAGGCCACAACAACACCTGGCGGGCCGGCGTGGTGATGAATTACAACCTGTACAACGGCATGCGCGACAAGGCACGGCTGCAGGCCGCCGCGCATGAAATCAACCAGTCCATGGACATTCGCAACAACGCCCTGCGAGTGCTCAACGAGAATCTCTCCCTGGCCTGGAACGCCATGGAGAACGCCCGCAAGCAGACCCCCGAGGCCCGTACCTACGCCGACTACACCGCCCGTGTCCGCGAGGCCTACCAGCAGCAGTTCGGCCTTGGCCAACGCACCCTGCTCGACCTGCTGGACAGCGAGAACGAACTCTTCACCGCCAACCGCCGCTACGTGGAGGTGCGCTACACCGAGGAGTTCTCCATGTACCGGGTGCTCTCGGCCATGGGCGACCTGCTGCGGCGCCAGAATGTCGTGGTCCCGGCCGAAGCCGTCGCCCTCACCGAGGTGAAGAGCGAAGCCCGGTTGCCGGAAATGAAGTGAAGCACCATGGGAGGCCGTGATCATGACCACCATGGAGCGGACTGACAGTCCCCGGGACCCGCGCCAGGGCCATGACGACCCGCTGCTCGACGGCCTGCTGATCCTCTGCCGGCTGCATGGCTGCGCGGCCAGTCGCGCCAGCCTCTGCAGCGGCCTGCCGCTGCCGGGCCAGCGCCTGTCCGCCGACCTGCTGCCCCGTGCCGCGGCCCGCGCCGGCCTCCAGGGGCGCTTGCTGAGCCGCGAACTGGACGCCATCTCGCCGCTCAACCTGCCCCTGCTGCTGCTGCTCAAGGGCGGTCGCAGCGCGGTACTGACCCGGCTCGACGACAGCGGCCGCGCGCTGATCCTGCCCTGCGAGGCCGATGGCGGCGAGCAATGGGTCGCCCGCGAGCGGCTGGCCCTGGAATACACCGGCCAGGCCCTGTTCGCCCGCCCGCGCCATGAACTGGAAGACGCCCACAGCCCGCTGCTGCCCCGGGTGCAGTCCTGGTTCCGCGACACCCTGAAGCTGTCCCGCTGGCTCTACGCCGACGCCATGCTGGCGAGCCTGCTGATCAACCTGCTGGGCATGCTGGTACCGCTCTTCGTGATGCAGACCTACGACCGCGTGGTGCCCAACCAGGCCACCGCGACCCTCTGGGTGCTGACCATCGGCCTGTTGATCGGCAGCGGTTTCGACCTGCTGTTGCGCGTCCTGCGCGCCAACCTGCTGGACAACGCCGGGAAGAAGACCGACGTCGTGCTCTCGGCCACCCTCTTCGAGCGCATCACCGGCATGTCCCTCAAGGCGCGGCCGGCCACCGTCGGCGGCTTCGCCCAGAGCATCCACGACTTCCAGGGCCTGCGGGAATTCCTCACCGCGGTGACCCTCACCAGCCTGATCGACCTGCCCTTCTCGCTGCTGATGCTGCTAGTGATCGGCCTGCTCGCCGGCCCGCTGGTGGCGATCCCGCTCCTCGCCTTCCCGCTCACCGCGCTCTTCGCCTGGTTGATCCAGATGCGCCTGCGCGACACGGTGCAGCGCAGCCTGGCCCTCGGCGCCGAACGCCAGGCGCTGTTGATCGAGACCCTCGCCGGCCTGGAAACCCTCAAGGCCTGCGGCGCCGAAAGCGAGCGCCAGCACCGCTGGGAGCGCACCCATGGCGCCCTCGCCCGCCTCGACAGCCACGCCCGCTTCCTCTGCGCCCTGGCCACCAACGGCACCCTGTTCATGCAGCAGTTCGCCGGCCTGGCGATGATCGTCAGCGGCGTCTACGCCATCATCGACGGCAACCTCAGCGTCGGCGCCCTGGTGGCCTGCTACATGCTCAACAGCCGGGTGCTCTCGCCCCTCGGGCAGATCGCCGGGCTCATCACCCGCTACCAGCAGGCGCGGCTGACCATGAAGTCCACCGACGCGCTGATGGCCCTGCCCCAGGAACGCGAATCCGGGCAGAGGCCGCTGGAGCACCAGTCGTTCAAGGGCAACCTGGAAGTGCGCCATGTGGAGTTCCGCTACCCCGGGCAGGCGGCCCCGGCGCTGGACAGGATCAGCCTGCGGCTCAATGCCGGTGAACGGGTCGGCATCATCGGCCGCAGCGGCTCGGGCAAGAGCACCCTGGCGCGGCTGATCCTCGGGTTCTACGCCCCGGACCAGGGCCAGTTGCTGCTGGACGGCATCGACCTGCGACAGACCGATATCGGCGACCTGCGCCAGCAGATCGGCTACGTCAGCCATGACCTGCCCCTGTTGGCGGGCAGCCTGCGCGACAACCTGACCCTGGGCGCGCGCTACGTCAGCGACGAGCGCATGCTCGAAGTGGCGGAGCTGACTGGCGTCGCCGAACTCGCCCGGCAACACCCACAGGGTTACGAGCGCCCGGTGGGCGAGCGTGGCCAGCTGCTCTCCAGCGGCCAGCGCCAGGCCGTACTGCTGGCCCGGGCACTGTTGCTCGCCCCTCCCCTGCTGGTGCTCGACGAACCCACCAGCGCCATGGACAACAGCAGCGAGGAACAGCTGCGCCTGCGCCTGGCGGCCTGGTTGGCGGGCAAGACGCTGATCCTCATCACCCACCGCAGTTCGATGCTGGCGCTGGTGGATCGCCTGGTGGTGCTGGACAACGGCCAGATAGTCGCGGACGGCCCCAAGGACACCGTTATCGACGCGCTGCGCAAGGGTCGTGTCGGCCAGGGCAACGCTTGAGGAGACAGGTCATGGCCAGTGCAGAGACTCCCCGCAGCTACTTCGGCGGCAAGGCCGATACCGAATTCATGCCGGAAGTCGCCGGCGCCATGCTCGAAGACTCGCCCCGGGCCACGCGTATCACCGTCTGGGTCGCCTGCACCCTGCTGCTGGTGGCCCTGGCCTGGGCACGCTTGGCGGTGCTGGAAGAAGTCACCACGGGCGAAGGCAAGGCCATCCCCTCCAGCAAGGTGCAGGTCATCCAGAACCTCGAGGGCGGCATAGTCGCGGAAATCCTCGTGCGCGAAGGCCAGGTGGTGGACAAGGGTACCGTGCTGCTGCGCCTGGACGACACTCGTTTCCGCTCGAACAAGGGCGAGACCGAGGCCGACCGCCTGGCGCTGCTGGCCAAGGTGGAACGCCTTTCCGCCGAGGCCGAAGGCCGCGAGCTGGCCCTGCCCGAGGAAATCACCCGCGAAGCGCCGCAGCTGGCCGAGGACGAGAGGTCCCTCTACCGCGCCCGTATGCAGCGCCTGGACAGCGAGCAGCACATCCTCAGCGAACAGCTGCGGCAGAAGAAACAGGAACTGGCCGAATTCCGCTCCAAGAGCCAGCAGTACCGCTCCAGCCTGGGGTTGATCCAGCAGGAACTGAACATGTCCCAGCCGCTGGTGAAGGCCGGCGCCATCGCCCAGGTGGAAATCCTCCGCCTGCAGCGCAGCGCCGTGGAAACCCGTGGCGAGCTGGAGGCCACCAACCTGGCCATTCCCCGCGCCGAAGCGGCCGTGTCGGAGATCGAGCGGAAGATGGAGGAAAGCCGCCTGTCCTTCCGCTCCGACGCCTTCAAGGAGCTCAACGAGGCGCGCACCGAACTGTCGAAGATCACCTCCACCAGCAAGGCCATCGACGACCGCGTCAGCCGCACCACCGTGGTGTCGCCGGTGCACGGGGTGATCAAGCAGCTCAAGGTCAACACCATCGGCGGCGTGGTGCAGCCCGGCAGCGACCTGGTGGAAGTGGTGCCGCTGGAGGACAGCCTGCTGATCGAGGCGCGCATCCGCCCGCAGGACGTGGCCTTCCTCCATCCGGGCCAGAAGGCCATGGTCAAGTTCACCGCCTACGACTACACCATCTACGGCGGCCTCAAGGCCGACCTGGAACTGATCAGCGCCGACACCATCACGGACGAGGAAGGCAAGAGCTTCTACCTGATCCAGGTGCGCACCGAGAAGAGCCACCTGGGCAAGGACGATCACCCGCTGCTGATCATCCCCGGCATGGTCGCCACGGTGGACATCATCACCGGCGAGAAAAGCGTGCTGGATTACCTGCTCAAACCCGTGCTGAAAGCTCGGCAGGAGGCCATGCGCGAGCGCTAGTGCGTAGGGGGATAGCGCTCTTCTATCCACCATCGATGCCCAGCCCGACTCCTTTGGTGGAAACAAGAGCGGTTTCCACCCTACAGCCCGGCAGGAGGCCGTGCCGGTGCATTGACCAGGGCCGCTGCGCGGCCCTTTGCGAATGAATTCGCCCCCACAGAAAAGCAGCAGCCCGTGCCCGGCCCCGCAGTTGGGCCCTTCTCCTGTGGGGGCGATTTCAATCGCTGAGCAGGACGCAGTCCTGCCATGGACGCTACTCCCCGTCCCCATGATTGCGTCTGAAGGTTTCCTCCCCCATCGCTTCGATCTGCCCCTGGATCAATGCCTCGAACGGCCGTAGCAGTTCATCGAACCGAGCTGGCGCTTCGAGGATATCCAGGGCCACGGTGACGGCTTCGAGGGTGGACAGCGCCCCGGCCATGGGGGCCTTGCGCAGGCGGTAGCGCGAGGTCAGGCCCGCGGGCAGGGTCACCCTGGGCAGGGCCCTGAGTTCCGGATTCAGGTGCAGCAGTTTGCGCGCCTTGCGCCAGGTACCGTCCGGCACCACCAGCAGCAGCGGCCGCGGGTCGCTGGCGGCCATCTCCACCAGGGATCGGGCCTCCTCGCCCGGGAACAGCAGGCAGGCACGGTAATGGGGATCGGCCAGGCGTTCGCCCAGGTCCTCGAAGCGCTCGCCCACCCGCAGCTCGGCATTCTCCAGCCCCAGGGCGGCCAGGCGCGCGGTGTTCAGGGCATGGTTCACCTCGCTGGGATGCTGCAACAGCAGCACGCGGGTGCGGCTCGCCAGATGGGGGATCAGCGGGCACAGGCAATGGCTTGCGGGGCGCTGGCAGCGCGGGCAGTGCGGACGGCGCATGACGGCAATTCCTCAGCGCAGGTTGAGCTGCGCGCGCAGCAGGTCGCGGAAGGTCAGGATCAGCGGTTCCTTGGCCCGCCCGCGGCGCAGGATCATGGAGAACGGCGCCTGGTAGCCGAAGGTGGCCGGCAGCAGCGCGCGCAGGCGTTTCTGCTCGATCCAGGGATGGGCGTAGTGCTCCGGCAGATAGCCGATATAGGCGCCGGAGAGCACCAGGATCAGCTGCGCCTCCATGGATTCCACCGTCGCCGCGCTGTGCTTGAAGCCGTGCCGCGCCAGCTCCGCCTGGCTCCAGTAGCCGCGCCCCACCATGCGCTGCTGGGTGATGAGTTCGGCGGGGATGCGCCGCTCGTTGTACAGCGGATGGCGCTCGCTGCAGTAGAGCCAGTGCTGCTCGCGGTAGAGCGGCTGGTAGACCAGGCCGTTCATGCGCGTGGAGAAGGCGCCGATGGCCAGGTCCAGGCGGTTGTCCAGCACGCCGAGCTGCAGGTCGTAGGGGCTCATCACCGACAGGTGCAGGTGCACCGCGGCGTGCTCCTGGCTGTAGGCACCGATCACCTCGGCCAGCGGCAGGGCCGGGTCGCTCACCGTGGAGTCGAGCACGCCGAGGTTGAGGGTGCCACGCAGCTCGCCCTTGAGGGAGGCCGAATAGCGCTCGAAGCTTTCCAGTTCGCCCAACAGACGCAGGGTCTCCTGGTAGAACAGCTCGCCCTTGCTGGTCAGGCGGAAGCCGGCCCGGCCGCGGTGGCAGAGGCTCAGCCCCACCTGCGCCTCCAGCTGGCTCATGTAGGTGCTGATGGCCGAGGTGGAGAGGTTCAGCTCCTGCTGCGCGGCGGCGAAGCCCTGGTGGCGCACCACGCTGGCGAAGATGCGCAGGAGCTTGAGGTCGGGCATGGCGGTGGACATGGGGCGCTCACGAATCCAGGTGCGATTAAACGATGTAGGGGCGAATTCATTCGCCAAGCAGGACGCAGTCCTGCTCCTTCCCTGGAGCCGAAAGGGGCCGCTGCGCGACCCTTGGCGAATGAATTCGCCCCTACAGGGAAAGAAGCCCCTGCCGGCAAGGGGCATCTTACCCGCTCCCGATAGTTTAGAAATCCTTGAAGTAATTATTTGCGGCCAGCGATTTTTCGGTGATGGCACTGTCACCAGAATCGGCCCCACTACCTACAACCACAACAACGTGAGGCCACCCCGTGGACAAGAAACTCCATCAGCCCCTCGGTGGTAACGAAATGCCCCGCTTCGGCGGCATCGCCACCATGCTGCGCCTGCCGCACATCCAGACCCCTGCCGAACTCGAAGCCCTCGACGCCGCTTTCGTCGGCGTGCCGCTGGACATCGGCACCTCCCTGCGTTCCGGTACCCGCTTCGGCCCGCGCGAGATCCGCGCCGAATCGGTGATGATCCGCCCGTACAACATGGCGACCGGCGCCGCGCCCTTCGATTCGCTGAACGTGGCCGACATCGGCGACGTGGCCATCAACACCTTCAACCTGCTGGAAGCCGTGCGCATCATCGAGCAGGAATACGACCGCATCCTCGGCCACGGCATCGTCCCGCTGACCCTGGGCGGCGACCACACCATCACCCTGCCGATCCTGCGTGCCATCAACAAGGTGCACGGCAAGGTGGGCCTGGTGCACATCGACGCCCACGCCGACGTCAACGACCACATGTTCGGCGAGAAGATCGCCCACGGCACCACCTTCCGCCGCGCCGTGGAAGAAGGCCTGCTGGATTGCGACCGCGTGGTGCAGATCGGCCTGCGCGCCCAGGGCTACACCGCCGAAGACTTCAACTGGAGCCGCAAGCAGGGCTTCCGTGTGGTCCAGGCCGAAGAGTGCTGGCACAAGTCGCTGGAACCCCTGATGGCCGAAGTCCGCGAGAAAGTCGGCGGCGGCCCGGTCTACCTGTCCTTCGACATCGACGGTATCGACCCGGCCTGGGCGCCCGGCACCGGCACCCCGGAAATCGGCGGCCTGACCACCATCCAGGCGATGGAAATCATCCGTGGCTGCCAGGGCCTGGACGTCATCGGCTGCGACCTGGTCGAAGTCTCCCCGCCCTACGACACCACCGGCAACACTTCGCTGCTGGGCGCCAACCTGCTCTACGAAATGCTCTGCATCCTGCCCGGCGTAGAGCGCCGCTGAGAGCAGCCATGAGCGAACGCGGCCGGAACTGGCGAGGCATGGGCGCCTGGATCCCCAGTGCGCTGGTGGGCCTATGCTTTGTAAACCTCCCGGGCCAGTTCGTCGGCCCGCCTGGCGAGCTGGCCGGTGGCATCGATATCAGCCTGCCGGTCACTCTGGGCACGGCCGCCCTGCTGTACCTGGTACTGCTGGCGATCTTCCCGGAACCGGCCGCCGTCTACGGTCCCCAGGGCCCCCGCTGGGTCCCCACGAAGACTTCCCAAGCATCCCTTCAGGGTCCCCCTGAAGCTGCGTGACAACGAAATAGCTCCACTTTATTGCGACTGCCTACAACAACAACCACTGCAAAACGCCTTGAAGGAGTTACCGATGAGCAATCGTCCGCTGAAACTGTTTGCCCTGGCCGGCCTGTTCGCCGCCACCCTGAGTGGTGGCGCCACGGCCGCCGATGGCAAACCCTCGTTCGTGAGCTCGGGAAGTTTCCAGGTTTGTTCCGACCCGACCTTCCCGCCGCTGGAGTTTTTCGAGAAGACCGGTGACCGCGAGCCCAGCGGCTTCGACGCGGACCTGATACGCGCCCTGGCCAAGCACTGGGGCGTGAAGCCGCGCTTCATCGTCACCGAGTTCACCGGCCTGCTGCCGGGCCTGGATGCCAAGCGTTGCGACGCGGTCATCAGCGGCACCCTGATCACCCCCGAGCGGGTCCAGAAGCTGAATGCCGTGCCCTACCTGGCCAGCGCCACCATCGTCTTCGGCAGCGGCAAGGGCGACCTCAAGCTGAACTCCCTGGAAGACCTCTCCGGCAAGGTGGTGGCGGTGCAGTCCGGCACCCGCTACGTGACCATCATGGAAAAGCTCAACGCCGACCTGAAGGCCGCCGGCAAGACCCCGGCCGTGCTGCAGACCTATCCCAAGGGCAGCGACGTGGCCCAGCAGGTGCTGGTGGGCCGCGCCGCCGCCGGCCTGTCCCAGGACACCGAACTGGCCTACCGCGAACTGCAGACCCCCGGCCAGTTCAAGACCCTCTACGCCTTCCCCGAGAAGGACATCTTCGGCGCCTACATGCGGCCGAACCCGGAAGACAAGCAGGCCGTCCAGGACGCCGTGTCTGCCCTGAAGGCCGATGGAACCCTCAAGGCCATCGCCGAGAAATGGAAGCTCGACCCGGCCAACCTGGAAACCGCCGCGCAGTAAGCAAGGCCAGCCACCCGCCCCTCTCCCGTACGCGGGAGAGAGTGCGAAGGCACGCTTCCATTCACGCAGGACACGTACATGAACTTCGATGTGACTGTCTTCTGGGACGCCCTGACGTCCTGGCACTTCTTCCGCGGCGCCTGCATCACCCTGATCCTGGCGCTGGTGTCCCACTCGGTGGGCATCCTCATCTCCATTCCCTGCGCCCTGGCGCTGGACGGCCCGCCCACGGTCTGGCGCAGTACCCTGCGCGCGGTGCTCAGCGTCTTCCGTGGCGCCCCTACCCTGCTGCAGCTGCTGTTCGTGTGGAACGCCCTGCCGCAGTTCTTCCCGGCCTTCCGTGAAGAGTGGTTCACCCCCTTCATCGCCGCCTGGATCGCGCTCTCCATCAACGAAGCCGCCTACCAGGTGGAGATCAACCGCGCCGCGCTGAAATCCGTGGACCGCGGCCAGTACGCCGCCGGCCATGCCCTGGGCCTGTCGCGCTGGCACATCTTCCGCTACGTGGTCCTGCCGCAAGCCGCGCGCATCGCCGTGCCGCCGACGGCCAACGAGTTCATCACCCTGCTGAAGATCACCTCGCTGGCTTCGGTCATCTCCCTGCAGGAACTGATGGCGGTGACCTCGCAGACGGTCTCCACCACCTTCCAGTTCTCCGAGTACTACGCCGTCGCCCTCGTCTACTACCTCGCCATGGTCTACACCCTGACCTGGATGCAGGGTGGCCTCGAACGGCGCCTGGCCTGGGACGTCCAGGGCAGCGCCAGCAGCAAATCCGTCGGCCTGGTGCAACGCACCCTGGCCCGCATGCGCCGTATCTGAGGAGCCCGACATGAACGAAATCATCCGTCTGCAGAATGTCGGCAAGCGCTACGACGATTTCCAGGTGCTGCAAGGCATCAACCTGACCGTGCGCCAGGGCGAGAAGATCGTCATCTGCGGTCCCTCGGGCTCCGGCAAGTCCACCCTGATCCGCTGCATCAACCGCCTCAACCCCCATGACACCGGCACCATCACGGTGGAGGACCAGGACATCGCCACCAGGTCCGGCAGCGAGCACGTGCGCCGCGAAGTGGGCATGGTGTTCCAGAACTTCAACCTGTTCCCCCACCTGACCGTGCTGGAGAACTGCACCCTGGCGCCGATGAAGGTGCGCGACCTGTCGCGCAAGGAAGCCGAGGAACTCGCCCTGCGCTACCTCAACCGCGTGCACATCGGTTCCCAGGCGCACAAGAAGCCCGGCCAGCTCTCCGGCGGCCAGCAGCAGCGCGTGGCCATCGCCCGCGCCCTGTGCATGAACCCCAAGGTGATGCTGTTCGATGAGCCCACCTCGGCGCTGGACCCGGAAATGGTCGGCGAAGTGCTGGAAGTGATGACCGAACTGGCCCAGGACGGCATGACCATGCTCTGCGTGACCCATGAGATGGGCTTCGCCCGCAAGGTGGCGGACCGCGTGGTGTTCATGGACGCCGGCCAGATAGTCGAGACAGCCACCCCGGCGGAGTTCTTCGACAACCCCCAACACCCGCGCACCCGCGCATTCCTTTCGCAGATCCGCCACTGATGAACGTGCAGAACGAAGCCATCCTGCGCCGGGACCTGGCGGCCGCCTACCGGCTGGCCGCCCTGTTCGGCTGGGACGACACCCTCTACACCCACTTCTCGGTGCGCCTGCCGGGCGTGGAGCCGCGCTTCTTGATCAACCCCTTCGGGCTGATGTTCGAGGAAATCCGCGCCAGCGACCTGATAGTGGTGGACATGCACGGCCGTGTGGTGGAAGGCAACGCCGACTACAACGTCGCCGGCTTCACCATCCACAGCGCGGTGCACATGGCCCGCGCCGATGCCCACTGCGTGATCCACACCCATACCCTGGCGGGCATGGCGGTGGCCGCGGCGGACAACGGCCTGGCCCAGCTCAACCAGATCAGCGCCGAGTTCCACCAGCGGGTCGGTTACCACAACTATGAAGGCATCGCCCTGGACCTGGGCGAACGCGATCGGCTGGTGGCGTCGCTGGGCGACAACATCGCGCTGATCCTGCGCCACCACGGCCTGCTCAGCGTCGGCGCCAGCGTCGCCGATGCCTTCTACGTCATGTACTACCTGAACAAGGCCTGCGAGATCCAGGTCGCCGCCTCCACCCTGCGCGGCATCCGCGAGATGCCGAACGAACTCAGCGTGCACGCCTGCGAGCAGTTCCAGGCCAGCGAATGGCAGCGCCAACTGGTCTGGGAAGCCTGGCTGCGCAAGCTCGAAAGGGAATGCCCGCAATACAAGGACTAGGACGAATTCAAGAGGCGCAGTGTGAAGCGTTGCGCGCCTTGCGACACCTGCCGCGGCCTTACCCGCCGCGGCAACAACAATAGAAAGAGAGACCTGAAATGGCTTTGGATATTTTCGTAGTACTGATCTATGCCGCCGGCATGCTGCTGCTCGGCTGGTACGGCATGCGCCGCGCCAAGTCCCATGAGGAGTTCCTGGTGGCGGGCCGTAACCTCGGCCCGGCCTTCTACATGGGTACCATGGCCGCTACCGTGCTCGGTGGCGCCTCCACCGTCGGCACCGTGCGCCTGGGCTATGTCCATGGCATTTCCGGTTTCTGGCTCTGCGCCGCCCTGGGCGCGGGCATCATCGTGCTCAACCTGTTCCTCGCCAAGCCGCTGCTGAAGCTGCGTATCTTCACCGTCACCCAGATCCTCGAGCGCCGCTACAACCCCATGGCGCGCCAGGCCAGCGCGGTGATCATGTTCGCCTACGCACTGATGATCGGCGTGGTCTCCACCCTGGCCATCGGCACCGTCATGGAAGTGCTGTTCGGCCTGCCCTTCTGGGTGTCCGTCCTGCTCGGCGGCGGCGTGGTGGTGGCCTACTCCACCATCGGCGGCATGTGGTCCCTGACCCTGACCGACATCGTGCAGTTCATCATCAAGACCGTGGGCCTGATGTTCCTGCTCTTGCCGATCTGCCTGTACCGCGTGGGTGGCTGGGACGAGCTGGTGGCGAAGCTGCCGGAAACCGCCTTCAACTTCACCACCATCGGCTACGACACCATCATCACCTACTTCCTGATCTACTTCTTCGGCATCCTCATCGGCCAGGACATCTGGCAGCGCGTGTTCACCGCGCGCAGCGAGGGCGTGGCCAAGTACGCCGGCACCGTGGCCGGCGTCTACTGCGTGATCTACGGCCTGGTGGGCGCCCTGATCGGCATGTGCGCCAAGGTGCTGCTGCCTGAGCTGGACAACGTCAACAACGCCTTCGCCGCCATCGTCCAGGCCTCCCTGCCGGACGGCATCCGCGGCCTGGTGATCGCCGCCGCCCTGGCTGCGATGATGTCCACCGCCAGCGCCGGCCTGCTCGCCGCCTCCACCACCATCTCCGAAGACCTGCTGCCCAAGCTGCGTGGCGGCAAGGAATCCAGCCTCGGCATGAGCCGCATGCTGACCCTGCTCACCGGCCTCGTGGTGCTGGTCATCGCCCTGATCGTCAACGACGTGCTCGGCGCCCTGACCCTGGCCTACAACCTGCTGGTGGGCGGCATGCTGATCCCGCTGCTGGGCGCCATCTACTGGAAGCGCGCCACCACCGCCGGCGCTATCGCCAGCATGGGCCTGGGCTGCATCACCGCCCTGGTGTTCATGTTCACCGACGGCCTGGAAGCCAACACCCCGATCTACTACAGCCTGGCCGTGGGCCTGGCGAGCTTCGTGGTGGTCAGCCTGCTGTCCCGCCCCACCGAGGCGGTTGCCGACCTGGCCTGACATGCACTGCCGCCTCTCCCCGGAGGCGGCCTTGACGCCCCGGTGCGGCCCTGCCGACCGGGGCTTTTTTTCAACAGCCAGCGGCCTCCGCGTCCCAGGCGACCTAACCTTGTAGGGGCGAATTCATTCGCCAAGCAGGCCGAAGGTCTGCCTGCAAGGCCTCAGGGGGCAGCTGCGCCGCCCTTGGCGAATGAATTCGCCCCTACAGGTTCAGCCCTCAGGCGACCTACGCAAGGAGCACACCCCATGAAAATCGTCAGCCGCGACCAGTGGTTCGAAGTCGAGCACCGCTACGACGGCATCAGCCTGATCAGCGAACCCTTCGTGCGGCCCTTCTACCGCTGCAATCTCTGGCACGTTCAAGGCCGCGACAAGGACCTGCTGATCGACTCCGGTTCCGGCCTGGTGAGCCTGCGCGAACAGCTCCCCTGGCTCACCCAGCGCCCGCTGCTGGCGGTGGCCAGCCATACCCATTTCGACCATATCGCCGGTCACCACGAGTTCCCCGAACGCCTGGTGCACCCGGCGGAAGCGGACATCCTGGCCGCCCCCACCGGGGCCAATACCCTGGCGGCGGACTACGTCGGTGACGAGATGTTCGAGGCGCACCCGGACTGCCCGCTGTGCTATGCCGAGTACCGCGTGAAGGCGGCGCCGGCGACGCGGCTGATCGATGAGGGCGATGTGCTGGACCTGGGCGACCGGGTCCTGGAGGTGCTGCATACCCCCGGCCATTCACCGGGCGGCATCAGCCTGTGGGAAGCGAAGACGGGAACGCTGTTCAGCGGCGACATCATCTACGACGGCCCGCTTGTCGATAATGCCTACCACTCGAACCTTGAAGACTACGCCACAAGCCTTGCACGGTTGCGCGACCTTCCGGTGCGCACCGTGCATGGTGGCCATTTCCCCAGCTTTTCCGGTGAGCGCCTGCGCGAGCTGGCGGACAACTGGCTCAGGGCCCACGAGTAGGCCGGTTACTGCCTCAAGCGGCGCTGCTCGGCGAGGCGGCGCTGCTCTTCACTACGGACGGGAATGGGTTGCAGGCGCGGTGCCTCGATCAGGCCCAGCGCGACACCCAGTTGCCACATCCACGCTTCTAGCCGCTTTTTCATGCTTGACCCCCTTTCCTGGGACGTTGGGCGGGCGGCCCGTGCTTCTTGGGCCACCCTGTCAGGAGCTTAGTTGCTCCGGGCAGGAACCAAAATACGCCCCCTCGGAAATTTCCTGCTGATCTGAATCAAACCGCTGAACGGTAGGGGGGAAACTCCCTACAGGGTCGACAACCCTAGGCTGGTGAATCGCTGAAGGCTGAAGGCTGAACGAATGTCTGGTCCGTGCTCGCTCCCCCTCGTTCAGCCTCCAGCGCTCTTATCGGCTTTCTGGCCCTGCAGGTCGATCCAGGCCCGGAGGTTGGCGCCAAGCATGCCCTTGCGCCACATCAGCCAGGTGGTGGTGCGGTTGAACGGCGCCACCAGCTCATGCACCCGCACTTCCTCGCGGCCCGGCAGGCTTTCCAGCATGGAGCGCGGTACCAGGGCGATGCCGCCGCCGGCGATCACGCAGGCCAGCATGCTGTGGTAGGACTCGATTTCCATGGGCGGCGCCATGGGCACCCGCGAGGCGACGAACCAGGCTTCCAGCCGGCGCCGGTAGGAGCAGCTCTGGCGGAAGGCGTAGACCTCCAGCCCCGCCACATCCTCGGCTGAGCGCACCGGCCCATGCCCGGACTCGGTGATCAACACCATCTCCTCCTCGAACATCGGCAGGCCGTCCAGTTCGGCGAATTCCAGCGGGCCATCCACCAGCGCCGCGTCCAGGCGGCCGCCGAGCAGGCCATCCAGCAACTCGCCGCTGGGCGCCGTCTGCACCTGCAGGTTCACCGCCGGCCAGGTGCGGTGGTAGCGCACCAGCATGGGCGGCAGGTGGATGGCGGCCGTGCTGAACATCGAACCGATGACGAAGTCCCCCGCCGGCTCGCCGCCGCGCAGGGCCGCCTCGGCTTCCGCCTGCAGGGCGAACATGCGCTCGGCGTAGCCCAGCAGCACCTTGCCCGCTGGCGACAAGGTCAGGCGCTGGCGCTCACGCAGGAACAGCTCGACGCCCAGGTTTTCCTCCAGCTGCCTGAGGCGCGTGGAGAGATTGGACGGCACCCGGTGCAGGCGGGTGGCGGCGCGGGTGATGGAGCCCTCCTCGGCCACGGCCTGGAAAATGCGGAGCTGGCTGAGTTCCATGGATTCACCATTCAACAAAAGAGAACAATTACATTCTTTTTTATTCGTTTTTAATGAAAATCGCCACTACCTGGGATGGAATTCCGATGATTTGCCCCGGAGCTCCCCCATATCCCCGCTGATCCGCTTGCTCGCCCGCGCCTGATGGCTGGCCTCTGGGCTTGCGTACTGCTGACCCTGCTCACCCGGCCGCTGCTGCCTTTGGCGGCGGTGAGCAGTCATCCGGGTGGCGACCTGCAGCCGGCACTCTATGTGGCCGGAGCCGGCTTGCTGCTGGCCGGCGGGTTGATGCTCGGTGCAAGGGGCGGGGAACCTGTAGGGGCGAATTCATTCGCCAAGCAGGCCGAAGGCCTGCCCTGCCGCAATCGAGGTTGTGAGCAGGGCCCCGCGAAACCCATCGATCCGCACCGATGGGTTTCGCTTCGCTCTACACCATCCTACGAGGCTTGCCCTAGGTCCCGGTCTTGATCCTGGTCCAGGTGCGGGTACGCAGGCGTTCCATCTTCGGCGGCAGCATTTCCACCGAGAACAATCTGGCCTGCACCTCGGCCGGCGGGTAGACGTTGGGGTTGTCGCGCAGCTCCGCCGAGATCAGGGCGTCCGCCGCCTGGTTGGGGTTGGCATAGGCCACATGATCGGAGATGGGCGCCACCACTTCCGGGCGCAACAGGTAGTTGAGGAAGGCGTGGGCCTGCTCGACGTTCTTCGCGTCCTTCGGGATCGCCAGCACATCGAACCAGGCCGCGGTGCCTTCCCTGGGAATGCGGTACTCGACCTTCACCCCGTTACCGGCTTCCCGCGCCCGGGCCGCCGCCTGCATGGCGCCGCCGGACCAGGCCAGGGCCACGCAGACCTCGCCGTTGGCAAGATCGGTGACGAACTTCGACGAGCTGAAGTAGCTGACGTGGGGGCGCAGCTTCGCCAGCAGTTCCTCGGCCTTCCTGTAGTCATCCGGGTTGTGGCTGTTGGGCGGCAGGCCCAGGTAATGCAGCACTTCCGGGATCACCTCGGTGGGCGAGTCGAGGAAGGCCACGCCGCACGCCTTGAGCTTGGCCAGGTTGTCCGGGTTGAAGATCAGCTCCCAGGAATCCACCGGCGCGTTCTCGCCCAGCACCGCCTTCACCTTGTCGACGTTGTAGGCGATGCCGTTGGTGCCCCACATGTAGGGCATCACGTACTGGTTGCCCGGGTCCTTGGCGGCCAGCACCTTGAGCAGTGCCGGGTTGAGGTTCTTCCAGTTGGGCAGCTTGCTCTTGTCCAGCGGCTGGAACACCCCGGCCTTCATGTAGTTGGGCAGGAAGCCGTCGCTGGGCACCACCAGGTCGTAGCCGGAATTGCCGGAAAGCAGCTTGGCCTCGAGCACTTCGTTGCTGTCGTAGACGTCGTACTGGGGCTTGATGCCGCTGTCGGCCTGGAAGTTCTTCAGGGTGTCCGGGGCGATGTAGTCGAACCAGTTGTAGATGCGCACCACGGGCTCGGCGGCGGCATTCAGCGAGGCGCCCAGCAGGGCCCCCGCCAGCAGGATGCGGGCCTTCATTGCGCGGCTCCTTCGTAACCCTGCAGCACATTTACCGCGTTGACGCCGATGGCTTCCACCGCGTAGCCGCCTTCCATGATGAACAGGGTGGGCAGGCCGAGGGCGGCGATACGCTGGCCCATGCGGAGGTAGTCGGGCGAGTCCAGCTTGAACCTGGAAATCGGGTCGTCCTTGTAGGTGTCCACGCCCAGGGAGATCACCAGGGCATCCGGGGCGTAGGCGGCGATCTTGCGGCAGGCGTCGTCCAGGGCGGCGGCCCAGCCGTCCCAGCCGGTGCCGTGGGGCAACGGGTAGTTGTGGTTGAAGCCGGCACCCGCGCCTTCGCCGCGCTCGTCGGAATGGCCCAGGTAATAGGGGTATTCCACCAGCGGGTCGCCGTGGATGGAGGCGAAGAGCACATCATTGCGCGCGTAGAACAGCTCCTGGGTGCCGTTGCCGTGGTGGTAGTCGACGTCGAGGATGGCCACCCGCCTGGCACCCTGGTCGAGGAAGGCCTGGGTGACGATGGCGGCATTATTGAAGAAGCAGTAGCCGCCCATGAAATCGCTGCCGGCGTGGTGTCCCGGCGGACGACAGAGGGCGAAGGCGGTATTGGCGCCCTGGCGCATGTGGTCCTGGGCCGTCAGCGCGACCTGCGCCGAGCTGTACACTGCCTGCCAGGTGCCGGCGGTGATGGGCGCCTCGGTGTCGAAGCAGTAGTGACCGAGCTGGCCATGCAGTGCGGTGGGAATGGGGCCGTCGCGGCGCAGGCGGCGCGCCGGGAAGGTGGTGGGCAGCATGTCGCAGCTGTGGCCTTCGGCGGCCCAGCGGTCCCAGGCACCCTTGAGGAACTCCACGTAGGCGGCGTCATGCACCCGCAGGATGGGTTCCAGGCCGAAGTCCTTCGGCTCGATCACCTCGCCGATTTCCTGCTGGCGAACCCGCGCCAGCACCGTGTCGGCGCGGCTGGGCATTTCGAAGCAGGGCTGGAGCTTGCCGTCGACCAGTTCCGACTGGCCGAAGTGGAGACGGTGATCGTCGCTGTAGACGGTCAGCATGGAGGGCACCTCATTCGGGTCTTGTTATTGGTGAGGTGATTCTGTGGCGGATCAGAGGTGTTTGCGCAGTGGTGGCGGCGGCCAATAGGGGATCGATATGGCCATCATGTTTGGCCGAACACCCTCTCCCCCGGCCCCTCTCCCTGAAGAGGAGAGGGGTGACTCGCGCCTGATGCTTTTGCGTACCTGCCGGACAACACGTAGTGATGCGAAGCTACGAACTCTTCTCGGCACGATTTAGCTCCCCTCGCCCTTCAGGGAGAGGGGCTGGGGGAGAGGGCAGCCGAGCCAATCCGAAATATCCGACACCCCAACCGCATTGCCGTCCTACAAGCCCCTTGGGCAGCATCCGCCCTCGTTACGACTTCGGTTGTGACCCGGGATTAGAACCCCGGACAACACAGCGTGCAGTAAAGCCATGCAGGTCGACTGGGCATTTTCCAGCTCCCTGGCAGTCATGGCGGACTGTGCGAGGCGGGCATTCGCCCGGCCGGCCGCTGTGTCCGGTGGTTCTAACCTTGCACAGTCCGCCACCCTTTCAGGATGCATCCGGGTGGCGGCTCCTCAACGCTCGACAGGGAGCTGCACCATGAGCACCACCTTCTACGAAACCCGCCACTTCTTCCGCCACGGCCGCCTGCTGCGCGCCACCCTCATCGGCCACGAACCCTGGTTCGCCGCCCGCGACCTGGGCCGCCTGCTGGGCGTTTCCGCCAACTTCCGACTGAACGATGGCCTCGACGCCGACCAGTGGCGCACCGGCCTGCTCAAGTGCGGCCGTGGCCTGGTGGAGGAAGAACTGATGATCAGCGAATCGGGCAGCTACGACCTGCTGCTGCGCCGCTTCTATCACCCGGAAAACCGCAATCTGCGCCGCTGGCTGACCCACGAGGTGATTCCCGCCCTGCGTGCGGCGCGCCGGGCGGCGTAAATCCTGTAGGGGCGAATTCATTCGCCAAGGGCAGCGCAGCTGCCCCGCGAGGCCCGGCAGGGCGAACCTGCGGTCCGCTTGGCGAATGAATTCGCCCCTACAAGGAAATTCCCGCCACCATCCTCACCCCCGGAAATGACTCGGCGGCTGTCCGCTCCAGCGCTGGAAGGCGTGGCGCAAGCTGGCGGTCTCGCTGAAGCCGAGTTCCTCGGCGATGCGGTAGATGGGGATGTCGCCCTGCTGGAGCATTTCCTTGGCGCGGGTGAAGCGCAGTTCGTCCAGCAGTTGCTGGTAGCTGGTCTGCTGCTGGGCCAGGTGGCGGCGCAGGCTGCGCGAGGAGCAGTTCATCTGCCGCGCCAGTTCCTCCAACCCCGGCGGACTCTGCAGGCGGGCGGCAAGCAGTCCGCGTACCCTTTCCAGCCAGGCGCGGCGGGCGGCGAGCTCGACGTTCTGGCGGCGGCACTGTTCGAGCATTTCCTTGTGGGTCACCGGGTCGGCCAGGGGCAGGCGGCGGTCCAGCCAGGCGGCGTCGAAGCCGATGGCGCTGCGGCTCGCGCCGAATGCCACCGGGCAGCCGAACCCCCGTGCGTAAGGTCGCGCCATGCCGCTGCCGGCCGGGTAGTCCAGTTGCACCGCGCGCAGCGGCAGGGGCTGGCCCAGCAGGTCGGCGAAGGTGACCTTGAGCGACCCCAGGCAGACTTCGGTGTTGAAGGCGCGCAGCGACTCGGCCTCGCTGTAGCCGGTGGCAGTGAGCCAGGCAGTGTCGCCGTCCCGCTCCAGGGCCAGGCGGAAATAAGTGCCCAGCAACACCGGGTAGGCGAGGCCGATGCGCAGCGCCTCGCCGAAGGTCGGTGCGCAAAGCATGGCGTAGCCCACCAGGCCATAGGCGGAAATGCGTGTGCGCAGCCCGAGGGTCAGGCCCAGGGCAGGACAAGGTGCCAGGCGCACGGCATTGGCGTAGACCTGCTGTTCCTGCTCGGGATTGACCAGGCGCTGCAGCTCGACGAGGTCCTGCTCGCTGATACCGCTGCCGGCCAGGACTTCGCAGGCGGCTATGCCCTCCTCCCGCAGCAATGCCACGGTCAGTGCCGACATGTGCAGCGAGTTCAGCCAGGTGGCGCGGGAAAAAACCTGTTCGACCATGGCGGCTCCGGCCCTACTGGATGGCTTCCGTCAGTTCCCGCTCCTGGCGCCGGTAGGGGAAGACGTCGATCACATTGCCGGAGCGGATGGCCGCCTGCAGGGACTTCCAGTACTCGGCGTCATAGAGGTCGCCATGCAGCTTGGCGAACAGCCGGCGCTGCTTGAGGTCGGCGAACAGGAAGCGCGGGAATTCCTCGGGGAACACATCATTGGGCGCCACCGAATACCAGGGCTCCGCCGACATCTCGTCCTCCGGGTAGCGGGGCGGCGGGATGACGCGGAAGTTGACCTCGGTGAGGAAGCAGATCTCGTCGTAGTCGTAGAACACCACGCGGCCGTGGCGGGTGACGCCGAAGTTCTTCAGCAGCATGTCGCCGGGGAAGATATTGGCCGCCGCCAGCTGTTTGATGGCCAGGCCGTAGTCGTAGAGCGCCTCGTGCACCTGGGCCTCGCTGGCGCTCTCCAGGTAGATGTTCAGCGGCGTCATGCGGCGCTCGGTCCAGCAGTGGCGGATCAGCACCACGTCGCCTTCCACGGCGATGGTGGACGGCGCCACCTCCAGCAGCTCGGCCAGGCAGTCCGGGTCGAACTTGGACCTGGGGAAGCGGAAGTCGGCGAACTCCTGGGTGTCGGCCATGCGCCCCACCCGGTCGACGTTCTTCACCAGGCGGTACTTCTCGATAACGGTGTTGCGGTCCACGGTCTTGGCGTGGGCGAAGCGGTCCTTGATTACCTTGAACACGGTATTGAAGCCCGGCAGGGTGAACACGCTCATCACCATGCCCCGCACACCGGGGGCCATGATGAAACGGTCGTCGCTGTTGGCGAGATGGTTGATCAGGGCGCGGTAGAACTCCGACTTGCCGTGCTTGTAGAAGCCGATGGAGGTGTACAGCTCGGCGATGTGCTTGCCCGGCAGGATGCGCTTGAGGAAGCCGACGAACTCGGCGGGCACCGCCACGTCCACCATGAAGTAGGAGCGGGTGAAGGAGAAGATGATCGACACTTCCGCTTCATCGGTGATCACCGCATCGGCCTGGATACCGCGGCCTTCGCGGTGCAGCAACGGGATCACCAGGGGCCACTGCTCGTCACGGGTGTAGACGCGCCCCACCAGGTAGGCCCCCTTGTTGCGGTAGAGGGGCGAGGCGAAGAGTTCGATGCACAGCTCGCGGTCCTTGCATACCCAGTCCGGGAGGTGCTCGCGCAATTGGACCTCCAGGCGCTCCAGGTCCCCGGCGCGGTCGTCGTAGGACACGTCGAAGCGGAAGTCGTCGAGTATCGCCGACAGCGCCGCACGCAACCGGCCCTCGGGGCGATAGCTGCGGGTCTGCGGTGCGCGCTCGTGGGCACGCAGTGAAGGCCGCGTGGTATGGATGAACATGCAGCCGTCGCTGATCAGGTCGTGGCTGAACAGGCTGCAGAAGATCGAGTTGTACCAGGTCTCGGACAGCTCATCGTCGAGGCGCAGGTCGATCAGGTCGATGTAGGCGCTCTTCACCAGGGGCCAGAGCTGCACATCGAGCAGTTCCTCGGTGGAATAGGCCGCACGCAGGCGCCCGCTGGTTTCGCCGACTTTCACCTCATAGAGGGCGATACGTTCAGCGGCGGCCAACTGGGTCGCCTGCCACTGCGCCTGCTCGAAACGGGCACGGGCGCCGTCGGTGATCTGGCGAAAATGCTCGCGGTAATCATCGAAGCCTTCGAGGATCAGTCGGGCGATGCCTTCGGCCGGCCATTGCTGCGCCATGGGGATGTCTCGGCTGAGGAGGAGGAATGCCGAGCTTAGCCAGAAAAAATTCCTCGTTGTAGGGGCGAACTCATTCGCCAGGGGCTGCGAAGCAGCCCCCTTCAGCTCCCAATGGCAGGCCTTCGGCCCGCTTGGCGAATGAATTCGCCCCTACAAGAAAGCTTCGCCCCAACCCTGTGCCCGGGATCAGGCAATCCTTTTCTCGCGCAGATACCCCTCCAGCACCTCGATGAACACCCGCACCTTGCGGGTACGCCGGCGGTGGGCGAGGTAGAGGACATGGACCCAGGGGCCGAAGGCATCGGGCTCCAGCAGGTATTCGGGCATCACCCGCACCAGTTGGCCGCTGGCCAGGTAGGGCGCGGCGCTCCAGCGCGGGAGCACCTGCAGGCCATGGCCGCGCAGCAGGCAGGCGAGCAGGAAGTCGTAGTTGTCGCTGGCCATTCGCGGTACGGGCTGCGCGATGCGGATGCGTTCCTCGCCCAGGCGCAGCCACCAGTAGTGCCGGTTGAGCAGCGGATGCTGGAAGATCAGCCAGTCGTGCTGCTGGTAGGTCTCCAGCGACACGTCGATGCCCTTGCGCTGCAGGTAGGCCGGGCTGCCGCAGAGGTAGATGCGGTTCTCGGTCAACGGCCGGGCGATCAGCCCCGGCAGGTCGGTGGGACCGTCGCGCAGGGCGAGGTCGTAGCCGCCGTCGATGAGGTCGACGAAGGCGTCGTTCAGGTCCACCTCCAGGCGTACCTGCGGGTGCTCGGTCATGAAGCGGCAGCAGACCTCATTGAGAAAGGCCGGGCCGAAGGACGGTGGCGCGGTGAGGCGCAGGGTGCCGCGCAGCTCGTGTTGCAACTGGTCCACTTCCTCCCCGGCCAGCCGCAGCTGCATCAGCGCCTGGCGCGCGCCTTCCAGGTAGATGTGGCCGGCCTCGGTCAGCGCCATGCGCCGGGTGGTGCGCTCGAACAGGCGCACGCCCAGCTCGGACTCCAGATGGCCCACCGCCTTGGTCAGGGCCGATGGCGTCTTGCCCAATTGTTCGGCGGCGCGGCTGAAGCTGCCATGTTCGGCGGTGGCGACGAACATGGTGAGGGCGCTGAGCTTGTCCATGTATCTGTTCCGGTTCGGCACAAAAGTTGTGCGAAAACATAGCATTCTGCTGCCGCTCCGGCTTGGTTAGGCTCAGCGCCATACCAACAAGAACCGGAACGCATCCGATGAAAACCTTCGCTCCTACCCTCATGGCCGCTGCCCTGGCCTGTGCCTCCATGGAAAGCATGGCGGCGGTCGACCTTATCCTGCACAACGCCAAGGTCTACACCGCCGAACCCGGCCAGCCCCTGCAGCAGGCGGTCGCCGTGGAAGACGGCAAGATCCGCGCGGTGGGCAACGATGCCGAGGTACTGCGACTCAAGGAAGCCGGCACCCGTGTCGTCGACCTGGGCGGCAAGGTGCTGATGCCGGGCTTCGTCGATTCCCACTCCCACGCGGTGATGGGCGGCCTGGAGCTGGCCTCGGCCAATGTGAACACGCAGCTCCTGCCCATGGACGAACTGGAACGGCGCCTGCGCCAGTGGCGCGACGACGGCAAGGCGCGCCACGGCGAGATCCTCAGCGTCGGCGGCCTGCCCTCGGCCTACTGGAGCCAGGTGGCGGAGTTCGAGCGGCGCTTCAACCAGGGCGAATGGAAGGATGAACCCATCGTCTTCGTCGGCTGGGACCACCACACCGGCTGGGCCAACCGGGCCATGCTGGAACGCGCCGGCATCGACGCCGACACCGTGAAGGCCCTCAAGGGCGAAGAGCTGGCCACCATCGGCCATCACCCGGACAAGCGCCCCAACGGCTTCCTCGCCGACGCCGGCCTGGACCCGGTGCTGGCGCAGTTCCCGCAGGCCACCGCCGAGCAGTTGCTGGACGCCGGCCGCGCGGCCCTGCGCTACAACCTCAGCCTGGGCATCACCGCCTGGATGGACCCGGCGGCCAACGCCGCGCCCGGCGAGCCGCTGTTCGACTTCAAGCCCACCGCCCAGACCCTAGGTATCCTGCCGGTGTACAAGGCCATGGCCGAAAAGGGCGAGCTGACCGCCCACGTCGCCGCGCTGCTGGTGGCCCACCCACAGAGCAGGCCGGCCGACCTGGATACCCTGGACAAGGTGCGCCGGCAGTTCCAGGGCCTGCCCAACCTGAGCCTGCCGGGCATCAAGATCTTCGCCGACGGCGTGCCCGAGTACCCGGCACAGACCGCCGCCCTGCTGGAGCCCTACAAGAACTCGCAGAAGTACGGCGAGCTGCTGATCGACCCGGCACACTTCGGCGAGTTGGTGAGCGCGGCCGATGCCCGTGGCTGGCTGGTGCACGTGCATGCCATCGGCGACCGCGCGGTGCGCGAATCCCTCAACGGCATCGAGCGGGCGCGCCGCGACCGGCAGAGCGGCATCGCCCACTCGGTCACCCACCTGCAGATGGTCAACCCCAAGGAATTCGCCCGCTTCAAGCCGCTCGACGTGATCGCCTCCATGCAGCTCTACTGGGCCAGCGCCGACGACTCCACCCTCGACCTGGTACAGCCCTACATCAGCGCCATGGCCTTCCAGTACCAGTATCCGGCGCGCTCGCTGCTGAAGAACGGCGCCAGCATTTCCGGCGCCAGCGACTGGCCGGTGACCACCCCGGAGCCCTGGAAAGCCATCTACCAGGCGGTCAGCCGCAAGGGGCCCAAGGGCGTGTTGAACCCGGACGAGGAAATCGACCGCGAGACCATGTTCCAGGCCTACACCCTCAACTCGGCCCGCACCCTCGGCCTGGAAGAGAAGATCGGCTCCCTCGCCCCCGGCAAGCAGGCCGACCTGATCCTGCTGGACCGCGACGTGTTCCAGGTCGAACCCGAGGCCCTGCGCGACACCCGCGTACTGAAGACCTGGTTCGCCGGCCGCGAAGTCTTCGAAGCCGCCCCCTAAGCACAAGCCCCCCCCTGCTCCCTTCCCTGCTCCCGCGTCCGCGCGGGGGCCGGGCGGAGTCTTGCCCGCATCTGCCAGAACAATCACAACAACTGGAAAACTAGATGAAACGCAGCGCTCTCCTCGCCCTCACCCTGGCCCCCCTCGCCTGCCAGGCCGTACAGCTCTCCAACGACTTTTCCCTGCAGGTCGACCTGACCCTGGCCAGCGACTACCGCACCCGCGGCATCTCCCAGACGCAGAACGACCCGGCGGCCCAGGCCGGCGCCACCCTGCTGCACTCCAGCGGCCTCTATGCCGGAGTCTGGACCTCCAATGTGGACTTCGGCTTCGACCTCAAGACCCGCCAGGAAGTGGACTACTACGCCGGCTGGTACTGGCAGGCCACCGACGAGCTGAGCCTGGATGCGGGCTATGTCAAATACGCCTATCCGAAGGAAAGCCAGTTCAACCAGAGCGAGGTCTACGCCATCCTCGGCGCCTACGGCTTCAAACTGGCCGCCTACTACTCCGACGACGCCACCAACGTCTTCGGCGAGCAACAGGACATCCTCTACAGCTACATCGGCTACGAAACCACCCTGCCCCTGGATCTGGGCCTGGAGCTGCGCTACGGGCGCAATGACTTCAAGGACCCGATGTTCTGGTCCACCAGCGGCGAAAGCACCGACGACTATCACGAATGGGAAGCCAAGCTGACCCGTGACTTCATCGGCGTGACCTGGGGCCTGGCCTATGTCGACACCGACCTGTCCGAGGCCGAATGCGCCAGTTACTACGGTTTCACCGATGTCTGCAGCGCGACCTGGGTGGCGAGCCTGAGCAAGAGCTTCTAGCAGCCGCACGATCCGTCCACTGTAGGGGCGAATTCATTCGCCAAGGAGCACGCAGTACTCCCCCAGGCGCCAAAGGGCAGACCTTCGGCCTGCTTGGCGAATGAATTCGCCCCTACAAGAAACCTATCCGCCCCCACCTGCCCCTCGCCTCGAAACTGTTCCGCCAATTTGAAAGCAAGTTGTGGATTGCGCCGCAGTACGGGCGGGTTCATCGTGCCGGCTCCCCTGCCTGGAGCCCCGCCATGAAACCCGCCGATCTCATCCGCCTACTGAGCCTCGCCGCCATCTGGGGTGCCAGCTTCCTGTTCATCCGCATGCTGGTGCCGCAGATCGGCGCCCTGCCCACGGCCTTCCTGCGGGTGCTGCTGTCGGCCATCGGTCTGGCGGTGATCCTCGCCGTGTTGCGCAGCAACTGGGATTTTCGCGGCAAGCTGGGCAAGACCCTGCTGATCGGCATCGTCAGTTCCGGAGTACCAGCGGCCATGTACGCCCTGGCGGCCCAGGTGCTGCCGGCCGGCTATTCGGCAATCTTCAATGCCACTACGCCGCTGATGGGGGTTCTGATCGGCGCGCTGTTCTTCGCCGAGAAGCTCAACGGCGCCAAGGCCGCCGGGGTGCTGCTGGGCCTGGCCGGGGTGGCGGTGCTGACCCGCACCGGACCGGTGGCCTTCGATGCCCAGCTGCTATGGGGCGCCGCTGCCTGCCTGGTGGCGACCACCTGCTACGGTTTCGCCGGCTTCATGACCAAGCGCTGGATCACCGAGGCCGGTGGGATGGACAGCGGCATGGTGGCCCTGGGCTGCCAGATCGGCGCCACCCTTTGCCTGTTGCCGGCCTTCGCCTGGGACGTTCCGGCCATGCCCCTGGCACCGCTGCGGGAGCCCTCGACCTGGCTGGCCCTGGCGGCACTGGGCTTGGTCTGCACTTCCTTCGCCTACATCCTCTACTTCCGCCTGATCGCCAGCGTCGGACCGGTGAAGACCATGACGGTGACCTTCCTGATCCCGCCTTTCGGCGTGTTCTGGGGCGTGCTGCTGCTGGACGAGTCGGTGTCCGTCGCGCACCTTCAGGGCGGGGTGCTGATCGCCCTGGCGCTGTGGCTGGTGCTCAAGCCGCAATCGCTGCCGGCCGCGGCGAAGTCGGTGGGTTGATACCTGCGGTGGGGGCGGCTTTTCTGTAGGGAGAGGGGGCAGCCGCGTAGGGTGGATAGCGCTTTTCTATCCACCAGCGAAGCACTGTGAGGCACCGATGGTGGAAATCCCCAAGGAGATTTCCACCCTACGGCTTGATCGCGAATGAATTCGCTCCTACTGCTGCAGCTCCTGCTCGGTGAACAGGCCGTCGAACAGCATGCTGGAGAGGTAGCGTTCGCCCGAGTCGGGCAGGACTACCACGATGGTCTTGCCTTCCATTTCCGGGCGTTCGGCCAGGCGCACGGCCACCGCCATGGCGGCGCCGGAGGAGATGCCGCAGAGGATGCCCTCTTCACGCATCAGGCGCAGGGCCATGGCCTTGGCCTCGTCGTCGCTGCTCTGCTCGACGCGATCCACCAGGCTCAGGTCGAGGTTCTTCGGCACGAAGCCGGCGCCGATGCCCTGGATCTTGTGCGGGCTGGGCTTCACGTCCTCTCCGGCCAGGGTCTGGCTGATCACGGGTGAAGTCACCGGCTCCACCGCCACCGAGAGGATCGGCTTGCCGCAGGTCTGCTTGATGTAGCGCGACACGCCGGTGATGGTGCCGCCGGTGCCGACGCCGGCCACCAGCACATCCACCGCGCCTTCGGTGTCGTTCCAGATTTCCGGGCCGGTGGTCTTCTCGTGGATGGCGGGGTTGGCCGGGTTCTCGAACTGCTGCAGCAGCAGGTACTGCCCAGGGTTGGACGCCGCCAGCTCACTGGCCTTCTCGATGGCGCCCTTCATGCCCTTGGCCGGCTCGGTGAGCACCAGCTCGGCGCCCAGGGCCTTCAGCACCTTGCGCCGCTCCAGGCTCATGGAGGCGGGCATGGTGAGGATCAGCTTGTAGCCACGGGCGGCGGCGACGAAGGCCAGGCCGATGCCGGTGTTGCCGGAGGTGGGCTCCACCAGGGTCATGCCCGGCTTGAGGCGGCCGGAAGCCTCCGCATCCCAGATCATGCTGGCGCCGATGCGGCATTTGACCGAGTAGGCGGGGTTGCGGCCCTCGATCTTGGCGAGGAGGGTCACCCCGCGCGGTCCCAGGTGATTGATGCGCACCAGCGGGGTGTTGCCGATGGCTTGCGAATTGTCTGCGTAGATACGACTCATGGCGGACTCCTTGTCATGGCAGGAAAAGGGTCCAAGCCTAAGGCGGCACCACCTGGTCGTCCAGCACGGCCCGAGTCGGGTCGAGGGCAAATCTGCCATTCAGTGACTGAATGAAACGTCTGCGTTCACAGTCGACTGGCGCGCGCGTTATAGTCAGCGCTTTCCCAAATACTGAACCGTCCGGTTTGCCAACCGGCGCCTTAAGTCCGAGGATTCCCTGATGAAGTTCGAAGGCACCCAGTCCTACGTCGCCACCGACGACCTCAAGCTCGCGGTGAACGCCGCCATCACCCTGCAGCGCCCGCTGCTGGTCAAGGGCGAACCGGGTACCGGCAAGACCATGCTGGCCGAGCAACTGGCCGAGGCCTTCGGCGCCAGGCTGATCACCTGGCACATCAAGTCCACCACCAAGGCGCACCAGGGCCTGTACGAATACGACGCGGTGAGCCGCCTGCGGGATTCCCAGCTCAATTCCGACAAGGTCCATGACGTTCGCAACTACATCAAGAAGGGCAAGCTGTGGGAGGCCTTCGAGGCCGATGAGCGCGTGATCCTGCTGATCGACGAGATCGACAAGGCCGATATCGAGTTCCCCAACGACCTGCTGCAGGAACTCGACAAGATGGAGTTCTACGTCTACGAGACCAACGAAACCATCAAGGCCAGGCAGCGCCCGATCATCATCATCACCTCCAACAACGAGAAGGAGCTGCCGGACGCCTTCCTGCGCCGCTGCTTCTTCCACTACATCGCCTTCCCCGACCGCGAGACCCTGAAGAAGATCGTCGACGTGCACTACCCCAACATCAGCGGCGAGCTGGTGTCCGAGGCCCTGGACGTGTTCTTCGACGTGCGCAAGGTGCCGGGCCTGAAGAAGAAGCCCTCCACCAGCGAACTGGTGGACTGGCTGAAGCTGCTGATGGCCGACAACATCGGCGAAGCCGTGCTACGCGAGCGCGACCCCACCAAGGCCATCCCGCCGCTGGCCGGCGCCCTGGTGAAGAACGAGCAGGACGTGCAGCTGCTGGAACGCCTGGCCTTCATGGCCCGCCGCGCCAGCCGCTGACCAGCGTCCTCCCCTCTCTCGCTTGCGGGAGAGGGGTCGGGGGAGAGGGCAATCCGACCCACCCAGGAGAATCCCAGCCATGCACCACGGCAGTTGCCTGTGCGGCGCGGTGAAGTACGAGATCGACGCGCCCATCGAGTCCGCCACCCATTGCCATTGCAGCCAGTGCCGCAAGGGCCACGGCGCGGCGTTCGCCTCCTACGGCAATGTGCGCCGCAAGCATTTCCGCTTCATCCAGGGGCTGGATTCGGTGGCCGAGTTTCACTCGTCTCCCGGGGTGACCCGGACCTTCTGCCGGCAATGCGGCTCGAACCTGCAATGGTTCGCCGACCATCCTTACCCCGACTGGGTATCGGTGGCGCTGGGCACCCTGGACTCGCCGCTGGGGCCAATCCCGCAGAAGCACATCTACGCGGAATCCAAGGCCGACTGGTACACCATTGCCGACGGCCTGCCCCAGGAAGCCCGCTACTGAGAACCGAAAGATAACGAGGGTGCAGCCATGCTGCTCAACCTGTTCAACGAAATGCGCGCAGCCAAGGTACCGGTGTCGGTCCGCGAGCTGCTGGACCTGATCAACGCGTTGAAACACAACGTGGTGTTCGCCGACATGGACGAGTTCTACTTCCTCGCCCGCACGGTGCTGGTCAAGGACGAGCGCCATTTCGACAAGTTCGACCGTGCCTTCTCCGCCTACTTCAAGGGCCTGGAGAAGCTCGACGACTACCTCCAGGCGCTGATTCCCGAGGAATGGCTGCGCAAGGAGTTCGAACGCATGCTCACCGACGAGGAGCGTGCGCAGATCCAGTCCCTGGGCGGCCTGGACAAGCTCATCGAGGAATTCAAGAAACGCCTCGAAGAGCAGAAGGAACGCCACGCCGGCGGCAACAAGTGGATCGGCACCGGCGGCACCAGCCCCTTCGGCTCCGGCGGCTTCAACCCCGAGGGCATTCGCGTGGGCGATGCCGGCAAGCGCCAGGGCCGCGCCGTGAAGGTCTGGGACCAGCGCGAGTACAAGAACCTCGACGACCAGGTGGAACTGGGCACCCGCAATATCAAGGTCGCCCTGCGCCGCCTGCGCAAGTTCGCCCGCGAAGGCGCGGCGGAAGAGCTCGACCTCGACGGCACCATCGACCACACCGCACGGGATGCCGGCCTGCTCAACATCCAGATGCGCCCGGAGCGCCGCAACACCGTGAAGCTGCTCCTGCTGCTGGATATCGGCGGCTCCATGGACGCCCACGTGAAGGTCTGCGAAGAACTCTTCTCCGCCTGCAAGACCGAGTTCAAGCACCTGGAGTACTTCTACTTCCACAACTTCATCTACGAGTCGGTGTGGAAGAACAACCTGCGCCGCACCTCCGAGCGTACCGCCACCCTGGACCTGCTGCACAAGTACGGCCCGGACTACAAGGTGGTGTTCGTCGGCGATGCCGCCATGGCGCCCTACGAAATCACCCAGGCCGGCGGCAGCGTCGAGCACTGGAACGAAGAACCGGGCTACGTCTGGATGAAGCGCTTCATGGAGAAGTACAAGAAGCTCATCTGGATCAACCCCTACCCCAAGGACACCTGGAACTACACCGCCTCCACCAACATCGTCCGCGAACTGATCAACGAACAGATGTTCCCGCTGACCCTGCAGGGGCTGGAAGACGGGATGAAGTTCCTGTCCAAGTAAACATCCACGTTCGTAGAACCTGGACTTGCATCTTGGAGCTGGCTACCAACTGCCGCATAGCCCCCCGCAGGATGGGTCGGGCGGCGTTCCGCGAGCTTGCGATACCCATCAGCCCTGTCCGCATGGGTATCGCTCCGCTCCACCCATCCTACGAACTTCATCTGGGGCGAAAGTCCTGCACTTGCCTGACCGTAGGGTGCGCCATGTGCACACCAACAGCGGGATCAGCTCCGCGCGACGTCCAACCGCTGGTGCGCACGGCGCACCCTACCTGGTCAGCTATGGGGCCCCACGGGGCCCGTTTTCATTGCGAGAGGGGTGCCTTGGGTGCTGCGGACGGACGTTTCGCCGCGATGATCTTGCGAGCCGTCTCGACAAAGGGGGTGACGATCAGGCTGTAGAGCGTCAGGTAACGCTCGTCATCCTTTTCCCGGGTACCGAAGCGAATGCTCTCGGGCTTCGAGCTGGTGACATAGAGGGTGCCGAACATCCAGTCCCAGAGTGACAGGTTGGTACCGAAGTTCTTGTTGAAGTGCCGGGGCGCGTCACTGTGGTGGATCTGGTGCTGGGCCGGGCTGTTCAGCACATGCTCGACCGCCGGGCCGAACGAAAGCCACACATGGCTGTGACGCAGGTTTGCCGCCAGCCCGTTGAAGATGAACACCAGGTAGGTCACGCCGAACAGGGTGTAGCGGCTGACTTCCCCGCCACAGGCGTACCAGAAGACACCGGCGAAGAGACCGAGGCAAATGGCGGTGGTCAGTTTCTCGACGATCTTTTCCACGAAGTGAACCCGGCTCGCCGTCGCCGGCACCAGGACGGGCGCCGAATGATGGACCTTGTGAAACGCCCAGAGCCACCGGGAATGAAAGGCTCGATGGGCCCAGTAATGCACGAAGTCTTTCAGCAGAAACACGCCCAGCCCGTAGAGCAGCGAGAGGGAGAGGTTCTCACCCGGTCGCGGCCGCGCGCCCCACAGGTTGGTGAAAAAGGCGAGGTAATCCCCGGAGCGCAGGATGTAAGGGTCGACCAGGCCGACGATGGGCAGAACCAGGGTGACTTTCAGGATGGCCCGCACGAAGTAGTAGCGGTAATCCAGCAACGCCGAGCGATGGAAATACACCCGGCCGCCGCCGATGAACTGCCAGAACGAGCACGCGTCCGTCAGCCCGCGATGCTTCCTGAAGCGGAACAGGCCATAGGCGATGCCATAGGAAATGCAGAGAAACAGCACGCCGAAGCGGCCGTTGAGATCGAAAATGCCAGCGAACTGGTGGGCGACCGGCTCGACCACCCACTTGGCCAGGCGCTCATAGACATAGGCGAGAACATCCATGAAAGGCTGGCCTCCATCAAAGGGCGGGCATTGTAAATCAAAATGTAAATCACCTGCTCTTCCATCCTGATATCTTCGCACTCGGACGATAATCGGCAGCGCAAGCGTTGCTTGCGGACACATGCCCGGACCGATGGGCCGCGCGGAACTCAGCTGCCAGGGAATGTGTTGGCATCACCGCCCATCCAGCGCCGATAACACCGAGTGAACTCCACCCGCTCGCCCGCTGTCTGTCTGCAGTCGGCCCATAGGGTGGATTACATGGCCATTCGCCACCTGGGCGACTACGCTCTGTTCCACACCAATCGCGTTCCTGTCTACGCCAATTGGCTTGGCCGGCCTTTATCGCGCCCGTTTGCCGGGTTTCGTTCCATCGCCATGTGAAGATTGCCCATGCCCCTGACCCGTCATTGCTCCGCTCATGTTTCCCCGCTCCAGCCCCGCGCCCTCGGTGCCTGCCTGTTAAGCGGCCTGCTGGCCACGACCGCCCCGGCGCAGGCCGAGGAGACCGCCGGCAATCAGCGCTGGGTGAGCGATAGCCTGAGTACCTATGTGCGCAGCGGACCGACCGACGGCTACCGCATCGTCGGCACCCTCACCTCAGGACAAAAGGTCGAGCTGCTGAGCACCCAGGGGGACTACAGCCAGGTGCGCGGCGAGAACGGCAACACCGTATGGATTCCCAGCCGCGACCTGCAGGAGGTGCCTGGCAAGGCCGAGCGCCTGCCGCAGCTGGAGCAGAAGGTGGCGGAGCTCAGTGCCGAACTGGAAGGCATCGACAACACCTGGAAGAACCGTGTGCAGGGCATGCAGGAGACGCTGGATTCGCGCAAGGTGCTGATCGACGAGTTGCAGGCGGCGCGCACGGCGCTGGATAACGAGCTGACCCAGGCCCGCTCCGAGTTGCGCGACGTGCAGGCCCAGTTGGGCGAAGAGAGCCAGCAGGTGCTGATGCGCTACATGGTGTACGGCGGCGGCATCGCCGGCGCCGGCTTGCTCGCCGGGCTGATCCTGCCGACCCTGCTGCGGGTAAAGCGCAAGCGCAACGATCAGTGGATCTGATACCGGCCCGCCGGACGGCAGCCGGCTCAGCGCGAGTGCCGCTGCCTGCTGCGTCCGGTACGCTCAGGTGCAGCCCTGGTCGACGATCTCGCCTCGGCGCCAGAGAATCCATTCGCCCGGCTGGTAGAGATTCCAGGTTTCGTTCTCGGTCAGGGGCTCGGTGGCGATCACCGTGACCACGTCCTTCGGCGTGGTTTCCGACTGGAAGTCCACCGTCAGGTCGGCGTCCTTCAGGCGCGCCGGACCGAAAGGCGCGCGCCGGGTGATATGGGCCAGCTTGGTGGAACAGAAGCTGAACAGCCAGTCGCCATCGCTCAGCAGGCAGTTGAATACGCCCTTCTGGCGGAACTCGACGCACACCTGGATCAGCACCGGCAAGAGAATTTCCGCCATCACCGGCTCGGGGAATGCGCCGCGCACGCGGTTCAGCAGGTGGCAGAAAGCCGCCTCACTGTCAGTGTCGCCCACCGGCCAGTAGAAACCTTGCGGCGCCTCGAAACCGGCCAGTTGGCCATTGTGGGCGAAGCACCAGTTGCGCCCCCAGAGTTCACGGACGAAGGGATGGGTGTTGGACAGGCAGACCTTGCCGACGTTGGCCTGGCGGATATGGCCGATCACCGTCTCGCTCTTGATCGGGTAGCGTTGCACCAGGCGCGCCACTTCGGACTCGACGCTGGCCGCCGGGTCCTGGAACAGGCGCAGCCCGCGCCCTTCGTAGAAGCCGATGCCCCAGCCGTCGCGGTGCGGGCCGGTACCGCCGCCGCGCTGCATCAGGCCGGTGAAGCTGAAGACGATATCGGTGGGGACGTTGGCACTCATGCCAAGCAGTTCGCACATGGTTCAGGACTCTGGCGTCAGGCGTTCTTGGGGTGGGGCGGCGTGCCGGCGCGCATGGCCGCGAAGCGGATCGGGGCGCTTGTTCACCGGGAATGGCCCATGCTGAACGCGCCCGGGCCGGGCTGCAAGGCCCGGCGAGTCAGAGACGGGGTTCGATGCGCAGTCGGCGGTCGCCGTTCTGGTCGTAGCGGGTATCCGCTTCCGGCTTGCGCTCGCGCACGACTTCGCGAAGGGTCGGCTCTTCTTCGGCCTGTTCCGCGGCGGCGCGGGCGTTACGCTGGGCCTTGAGCTTCTTCTCGATCGGCCAGCGGATGCTGGCGAACACCAGGTAGAGGGTGAAGGCGATGATGCTGTACATGGTCAGGTCGAGCGTCGCCTTCCAGGCGTTGTTGCCGACCTTGAACAGCAGATCCAGCGCGGTGATGGCCACGGCCGGGGCGAACATGTCCTTGGCCGGGTCGACTATGGTGGGCGTCAGCAGCAGTACCGCCACCAGCAGCCGCAGCGGCTCGCGCAGCCAGCGCCACATCCAGCCGGTGAGGCGAAACCAGACCAGCAGGCAGCCGAGCGCGGCGAGTCCATAGGCGGCCCAGGCGAGCAGGTAGTCGTTTTCAGTCATTGGCGTCCGTGGCAAGGCTGGCAAAAGGGCGCTTATGATAACGGCTTTTCGCGGTTCCGGCGCTCCTGCCGTCGCCACACCGCCCAGCCTTCGAGACTGCCCATGCCCCAAGCCCCCATCGCCCGCATCGAATCCGGTGACGACCCCTACCGCTGGCTGGAGGAGCGCGACGCCCCCGAAGTGCTCGCCCACCTCGAAGCGGAGAACGCCTGGCTGGAAGCCGAACTGGCCGGCCAGCAGGAGCTGCGCGAGGCGCTGTTCCAGGAGATCAAGGGCCGCATCCGCGAGACCGACCTGTCCCTGCCGGTGCCCTGGGGCCCCTGGCTCTATTACCAGCGCACCACCGCCGGCGACGAGTATCCGCGCCACTACCGCTGCCCGCGCCCCGGGGACGGCTCCCTGGCCCTGGACGAAGCCCGCGAGGAACTGCTGCTCGATCCGAACGAACTGGCGGCCGGCGGCTTCCTGTCCATCGGCGCGTTCAGCATCAGCCCCGACCATGCGCGCCTGGCCTACAGCCTGGATACCAGCGGCGACGAGACCTACCAGCTCCACGTCAAGGAGCTGGCCAGCGGCGAGGTCCACAGCCTGCCCTTCCCACAGTGCGACGGCAGCATGACCTGGGCCAACGACAGCGCCACCCTGTTCTTCGGCGAACTGGACGACACCCACCGCCCCCATCGCCTCTACCGCCACCGCCTCGGCCAGGAGGGCGTCGAGCTGGTGTTCGAGGAAGTCGACGGCCGTTTCTTCCTCAGCTGCTACCGCGCCAGTTCCGAACGCCAGCTGATCCTGCTGCTGAACAGCAAGACCACCAGCGAGACCTGGGTGCTGGACGCCGACACGCCCGAAGGCGCCTGGACCTGCCTGGCGCCGCGCGAAGAGAACCACGAGTACTACGCCGACCACGGCAAGCTGGACGGGCAATGGACCTGGCTGATCCGCAGCAACCAGACCGGCATCAACTTCGCCCTGTACCAGGCCGCGGAAACCGCACCCGGCCGCGCCCACTGGCGCGAACTGCTCGCCCATGACGAGGCGCGCATGCTCGAAGGCGTCAGCCTGAACGCCGGAGGCTTCGTCCTCAGCCTGCGCGAAGGCGGCCTGCCGATCATCCAGGTGCACCCGGAGGGCGCCGCGCCCTACCCGCTGCAACTGCCGGACGCGGCCTACAGCCTCTACGTGCAGGACAGCCTGGAGTTCGACAGCCCGGTGATCCGCCTGCGCTACGAGGCGCTGAACCGTCCGGCCCAGATCCGCCAGCTGGATCTGGCCAGCGGTGCCCAGCAGGTGCTCAAGGAAACCCCGGTGGAAGGCCCCTTCGATGCCGATGCCTATGTCAGCCAGCGCCTCTGGGCCACGGCGGCGGACGGCACCCGCATCCCCATCAGCCTGGTGGCCCGCCGTGAGACCCTGGGCCAGCCCGCACCGCTCTATCTCTATGGCTATGGCGCCTATGGCGAGAGCCTCGACCCCTGGTTCTCCCACGCCCGCCTGAGCCTGCTGGAGCGCGGTTTCGTCTTCGCCATCGCCCATGTGCGCGGCGGCGGCGAGCTGGGCGAGGCCTGGTACCGCGCCGGCAAGCTGGAGCACAAGACCAACAGCTTCGGCGACTTCATCGCCTGCGCCGAGCACCTGATCGCCGAGAGTTACACAACGCCCGCGCAACTGGCCATCAGCGGCGGCAGCGCCGGCGGACTGCTGATCGGCGCGGTGCTCAACCTGCGTCCGGAGCTCTTCGCCGCGGCCATCGCCGAAGTGCCCTTCGTCGACGTGCTCAACACCATGCAGAACCCGGACCTGCCGCTGACCGTCACCGAGTACGACGAATGGGGCGATCCGTCCGATCCCGAGGTGTTCGAACGAATCCGCGCCTATGCGCCCTACGAAAACGTGCGTGCCCAGGCCTATCCGGCGATGCTGGTGGTGGCCGGCTACAACGACAGCCGCGTGCAGTACTGGGAAGCCGCCAAGTGGGTGGCCCGCCTGCGCGCCAGCAAGACCGACGACCATCCGCTGCTGCTCAAGACCGACCTCGGCGCCGGCCATGGCGGCATGAGCGGCCGCTACCAGGCGCTGCGCGACGTCGCCCTGGAATACGCCTTCCTGCTCAAGGTGCTGGGCCTGCCCCAGGGCTGATCAGGGGTTCCCGAGCCCCCGGGTATTGCGCTCCAGCTGCTGCTCCAGCACCGGGATGGGCTGGTCGCGCTGCTCCAGGGATTCACGCAGGCGCTGCTCCTGGTCCGGACGCTTCATGAGCTGCGGGCTGCCACTCTGCGGCACCGGGCTGGTGACCGCACGGGGCACCACCTGCGGATAAGGCTGCGGCGTGACGGTGCCGGGCGCCCCGGCCGGCGCCTGCAGCGGGGCACGCAACAGCGGTGGATTCTGCGCCGCCACCCCGCCGGCGACCAGCGCCAACGCCAGCAGCAGGGAATTTCGGAATAGGGTCATGGTGCGGGCCTCCTGCTCACAGGTGTTTCCAGTCTAAACCCGGCAGGCCCGCGCAGCGCCGCTCACGACGGGATGCCGGCGCAGGACTGCGCCCGGTCTAGACTTTCCTCGATACCCCGGACAAGAGAACAGCGGATGAGCACGGAACCCTCGGCACGCCCCGCGAGCAAGCTGGACAAGCTGCTCGCCGAGGAACGCAAGCGGCGCGAGAAGAGCTACCGGGAGCAGGCGCTCAAGCTCTTCCCCTGGGTCTGCGCCCGTTGCGGCCGCGAATTCAGTGGCAAACGCCTGTCCGAACTCACGGTGCACCATCGCGATCACAACCATGACAACAATCCGCCGGACGGGTCGAATTGGGAGCTACTCTGCCTCTACTGCCATGACAACGAGCACTCCCGCTACACCGACCAGCAGTGGCACAGCGAGGAAAAACCCGGCGCGGGGTCGGCACCCCGCGCCACCTACAAGGCGTTCGCCGCCATCGGCGACCTGTTGAAGCGCGATGAATAGCCCGCCCGGGCCATTCTGCCAAGTCCGCAAGGAGATCACGATGAAGATCCTGATGGTACTGACCTCCCACGATCGGTTGGGCGACACCGGCAAGAAGACCGGTTTCTGGCTGGAAGAGTTCGCCGCGCCCTACTTCGCCTTCCGCGACGCCGGCGCCGAGGTGGTGCTGGCCTCGCCCAAGGGGGGTCACCCGCCATTGGACCCCAAGAGCGACGACCCGGAGGCCCAGACCGAGGCGACCCGCCGTTTCCACGACGACGACGAAGCCCGCCGCGCCCTGGCCAACACCCATACGCTCGCCGGACTGATGCCCGGCGACTACGATGCGCTCTTCTACCCCGGCGGCCATGGCCCGATGTGGGACCTGGTGGACGACCTGCATTCCATCGTGATGGTGGAAAGCTTCTACGCCGCCGGCAAGCCGGTGGGCGCCGTGTGCCACGCGCCGGCGGTGCTGCTCAACGCCAAGGCCCCCGATGGCGCGCCGCTGGTCCAGGGCAATGCGGTGACCGGCTTCGCCAACTCCGAGGAAAGCGCCGTGGGCCTGGCCGAAGTAGTGCCTTTCCTGCTGGAAGACGCGCTCAAGGAAAAAGGCGGGCATTACTCCAAGGTGACGGATTGGCAACCCCATGTGGTCAGCGACGGCAACCTGATCACCGGCCAGAACCCGGCCTCCTCCGAGCCGACGGCGGCGGCGTTGCTGGAGCTGCTGAGCGGGCGGCGGGAGGAGATGTAGGGCAATCGACGGTGATTGAATCCCTGTAGGGGCGAATTCATTCGCCAAGGGACGCGCAGCGTCCCCCTTCGAACCCCATTGGCAGACCTTCGGCCTGCTTGGCGAATGAATTCGCCCCCACAGGAAAAGCGAATGCCGCGTGGCTCAATGCAGCAGCTTGGTATCCAGCACTTCCGACGCGCTGCCCATGATGTTCTCGGTGATTTCGATGAAGTCCTTGGTGCTGGCCTTGTCCAGGCGCATCAGGCCCCGGGCGACATCGTCCATGGAATGCTTGCCGTCGGTGCGCAGGCGGATTTCCTTGTCCAGGTCCTGCAGCAGCAGCACCGCGCGGGCGGTGACGGCGCCGCTGGCGTGCTCGCCGCGCAGGCTGTCGACCTTCTTGCTCCACTCGCGCAGTTGCTTGCGAATGGCCTCATAGCGGTCGTCGCCCATGCCGCCGGCGCGACGCATCAATTCGATGGCGTAGTACTCCGAGATACCTTCGCTGATCCAATCGCTGCGGTCGGTGTCGCTGATCCGGCTGAGCACGTGCACCAGTTCGTGCACCAGCGAGCTGGTGCCGTTCTCGCTCACCAGCGGGCGCGCCGAGTGCATGAAGAAGGAATTGGGCGCCGACAGGCCGCCGCGCCACATGGGGTCGTTGGCTCCGACTATCAGCAGCTTGCCCGGCTCACGGGGGAAGACCTCCTGGGCGTGGGGCCAGACGAAAGTCAGCAGGGTGAGGATGTCCATGCGGCGCATGCCCTCCCCCACCGGCGCGCTGACGGTGACGTCGGTATTGCCCAGGCTGGCGCGGCGACTGCCCAGCTTGCCGGCCAGGATCCAGCCGGTGGGACGGTCGAACAGGCGCTCGGAATTGTCGATGCGGAAGCGGTTCTTGCCGATGCGCGGCCAGCCGGTTTCCACGGCCTGCCAGCCCTTGGGCAGCTCGAACTGCAGGCGGGCGACCAGCTCGACGCCCTCCAGCGAGTCCAGGCGGGCGCTGGGCACCAGGTCATCGCCGCGCAGCAGGGCCCAGTCCGGGGTCATGCGCGCATCGAAGCGGCCGTCACCACGCGGGTGACTGATGCGCACCTTGTAGCTCAGGCTGGCCTTGCCGCTGGTGGGCGTCCAGGTACCGTGGCCCGGGTCGTCCTGGGTCCAGCCACCGCTGGCCTTGAAGTCGCTGTAGTACCCCTTGTCGCCCAGGTCGAAGCGCAGGCTGCGCACCACCTCGCCCTTCTCCAGCACCAGGCTGACCTCGGCCTGGTCGCTCTCGGGCAGGAAGCGCACCTGGTAGTCGAGATCGACCTTCTTCGCCGCCCACAGCGGGGCGCTCAGGGTCAGCAGGAGGGAGGACAGCAGCAGCTGGGTGCGGGCGGACATCGAGGATGGCTTCCTTGGTGGGTGTGACGGTCAGTCCCTGAGACTCGAAACACGGCGGTTCGATCCCTGGCCGGGCTCAACCCGCGCGAAAAATCAGGTAGTCCTCCCAATCGTCCTCCGCCACGCTGCTTTCGCTGAGCATGCGTCCGGACTGGGAGATGCCGGCCTTGTGCACGGCTTCGGGGTCATTGCAGACCAGATGGTGCCAGGGCGGCAGGTCCTTGCCTTCGGCCACCAGCCGGTAACCGCAGGTGGGTGGCAGCCAGCGGAACTCGTCGGCCTGGGCCGGCGTGAGCTGGATGCAGTCGGCGACGAACTGGCGGCGATTGGCGTAGTCGGTGCAGCGGCAGGTCTTGAGGTCCAGCAGCTTGCAGGCGATGCGCGTGTAATAGACGCTGCCGTCATCCTCGTCCTCGAGCTTCTGCAGGCAGCAGAGGCCGCAGCCGTCGCAGAGGGATTCCCACTCCTCCTGATCGAGCTGATCGAGGGTCTTGCGCTTCCAGAAAGGTTCGACTTTGGCGGCCATGGCGTGCGGGGGTTGATTCGGGGGCGCGTAGTCTAGTCGGGTCCGGGGTGTGGGCCAAGCATAGCTGACCATTGGTTGCAGCGCGGCCGGCCCTCAGTAGCCGCGCTGGAAGTCCACCCGACCGCGCAGGGCTTCGCCGCTGCGATAGCGATTGAGGTTGTCGACGAAGAGTCCCGCCATGGCGCTGGGCAGCGTGGGCGCTGAGCTGTGGCCGGTGACCAGCAGGTTGGGCGCGGTCCAGAAGGGGTGCCAGGCCGGCAGCGGCTCTTCGCGGCAAACGTCGATCACCGCTCCGGCCAGCTGGCCGGCGGCGAGCGCCGCCACCAGGTCATGGTCCACCACCGCCACGCCGCGCCCGGCGTTGATGAAGAGCGCGGTGGGGCACATGCGTGCGAAGAGCGCGGCGTCGTAGATGTCGTGGGTAGCGGGTGTGTCCGGCAGCAGGTTCACCACGCAGTCGGCCCAGGCCACCTGTTCGGCCAGCACCTCCATGCCGAAGACCCGCTCGAAGGGTTCCAGCGGCCGGGGCTCGCGGGCGATGCCATGGAGTTCGACGCCGAAGGGTTCGAGGAAGCCGGCCACGCTCTGGCCGATGTCGCCGCTGCCGACGATCAGCACCCGCTTGCCTTCCAGGCTGCGCGGCAGGCGGTTGTCCCAGCGCTTCTCCGCCTGCGCGGCGAAGCGTGAAAGGAGCTGCCGCTGGTGGGCCAGCAGGTAGGTGAGCACGTACTCGGCCATCACCTGGCCGAAAATGCCCACGGCGCGGGTCAGCTGGTAGTCCTGGGGCAGGTCGTCGGCCAGCAGCGGCGTGATGCCGGCCCAGGTGGACTGCATCCACTCGGGCTTGCAGCCCTTGCGCAGCAGGTGCGCCATCAGGTCGGGCTCGCCGAGCCAGATGGGGCATTCCCGTGCGGCTTCGACCAGCCGCTCCACCTCGCTGCCGCCGTGCAACTGCAGGCCGGACTCGGTGCGCAGCAGGTCGGCGTAGAGGGCGAACTCTTCTTCGACGATCAGGATCTTCATCAGATGGGGTCGTTCATCCGCAACAATTCTTCGGGCAGGTGTTCGATGTACTCCTCCTGTGCCGGCGGCATCTGCAGGTGGAAGCCCTGCTTCTCGATGTTTTCCAGCACTTTGTCGATGTCCTCGCGGGCCAGCTTGCGCTCGGGGGTGAGCACCAGGTCGAAGGCGTGCTGCGGGGCACCGAAGGCGTTCAGCAGGGCCTCGGGCACTCGGCTCAGGGCCTCGCGCTTGTCGACGTAGAGGTACATCTCGTTCTTGCGCGGGCTTTTGTAGATGGAGCAGATACGTTTCATGGTCAGGCTCGTGGGGCGTGCCGTGCCGGCCGGCACGGCGGAATGGTTCATTGGCCGGCGCTGGCCAGGGTGTCCAGCAAGGCCTGGCCCATCAGTGCGCGGCGCCAGCCGCGCAGGCCTTCGGGCAGGCTGTAGGGGCCATCGGGGAAACCGCTTTTCAGCAGGGCTTCCAGGTGTTTCTTGCGCAGCATCAGCTCCGGGGCCATGCCCAGGCGCTCGGCCTCGGCCTGGCCGACGGCGCGGAGTTTCTTCAGCAGCGGCGAAGCGTCCGCCGGCAGCGGCTCGGGTAGTGCCTCGGGCCAATGCTCGGGCGGCGTTTGCGCGGCCTCGCGGATCAATTTAAGCAGGGTATTGCCGTCCTGGCGCACGGTGCGCGGGTGCATGTCGTCGATTCGCGCCAGGGACACCAGGTTGTCGGGCTGGAAGCGCGCCAGGGGCCAGAGGCTGTTCTCGCGCAGGATGCGGTTGCGCGGCTGGTCGCGCAGGCGCGCCTCGGTTTCGCGCCAGGCGCAGAGCTCGCGGAGCACGGCGAGCTGGGCGCGGGACAGTTTCCAGGCCAGCTTGGCTTCGCGATAGAGCTCTTCGGGGATGACTTCGCGGCGCAGATTGGCCACCAGCTCGGAGCCGTCTTCCAGCACCCAGGCACGCTTGGGTTCGGTGAGGCGGGGCGCCAGGGCGGTATAGAGCTCGGCCAGGTGCTGCGCATCCTCGGCGGCATAGCGCACCTGCATTTCGGTGAGGGGGCGCTGCAGCCAGTCGGAACGGGTTTCGTCCTTGGGCAGCTCGATGCCGAGCACCGCCTGAACCAGGCGCGAATAGCCCATGGAATAACCGATGCCGAGGTAACCGGCGGCCAGCTGGGTATCCAGCAGCGGCTGCGGCAGTGCCCCGGTCAGGCGCAGGAAAACTTCCAGGTCCTCGCTGCAGGCGTGCAGCACCTTGAGCACGGCGGCATCTTCCAGCAACCCGGCGAAGGGCGACCAGTCGCCGATCAGCAGCGGGTCGATGAGGTAGGCTCGCTCGCCGTCGCCGACCTGCACCAGGCCGGCCTTGGGATAGAAGGTGTCGACCCGCATGAACTCGGTGTCCAGGGCCACGAAGGGCAGGCGTCGCCATTCGGCGCAGTGTTTGGCCAGCGCGGTGTCGTCGCGGATCCAGATAATGTCGATGGCCACAGGGCTCTCCTTGAATCAGTGGCGCGCAGTATATATCGCGCCGGGCCCTCGCTTCGCGTCTTGCATCGTTCCCGCCCCGTCGCGGCCGGTCCACCCGGGGCGGGCCCGCGCCTAGGCCAGCTCGGCGCGCAGTCGCTGCAGCAGGGCTGCGGAGCTGCGCTGCATGGGCGGGCGCAGCTCGTCGGCGATCAGCCCCTGCATGGCCAGCAGGCTCTTCACCGGCGCCGGATTGGGCTCGGCGAAGGCCAGGCGGATCAGCGGCAGCAGTCTTTGGAAGATCCCGCGCGCGGCTTCGAGTTCACCCTTGGCGACGCAATCGGCCAGGCGCACGAACTCTCGGGGCTGGATATGCGCCGAGGCGGCGATCGCCCCCTGGCCGCCCAGGCAGAGGGTGGTGAAGATCTGCCCGTCTTCGCCGGTCAGCACGTCCAGCTCGCCATCGGCGATGAGCGCCAGGGTGGTCTCCGGATTGCCGCCGCAGTCCTTGATGGCCACCACCTTCGGATGCCGTGCCAACTGCCGCAGGGTCTCCAGCTCCAGGCGCACACCGGTGCGGTAGGGAATGTCATAGAGGATCACGGGGACCTCGGCGGCGTCGGCGATAGCACCGAACCAGGCCAGCAGGCCCTGCTGGGACGGGCGGATGTAGTAGGGCGCGGGCACCAGGACCCCGGCGATCGGGCGGCGCTGCACCTCGCGCTGGAAGGCCAGCACCTCGGCCAGGTTGTCGCCCGCCAGCCCCATCACCAGGCGGTCGCCGGGCACCTCCTCCAGCAGCGCGTCCAGCACCGCCAGTTGCTCGTCCTTGGATAATGCTGCGGCCTCGCCCGTGGTACCACAGGCCACCAGACCGGCGACGCCGGCATCCAGCAGGTGCCGGGACAGGCGGCGCAGGGCGGGAAAGTCGATGGCACCGTCATTGAAGGGGGTCACCAGGGCAACCCAGATTCCGGAAAACACAGGCATTGCAGATCTCCTTTGGCTGACCGTCAGAGTCACCGTCGGAGGGATGCAGGAAGGGAGATTCGGGGAGGTTCGACCTGATTCGCGCCCACTGTCCTGTCAGCCCATCTGACGGGACAGCGCGCCCCGGTCAAATGAGCGACTGTTTCTTCGATTTACCCGCAGCAACGCCAAAGGCCCGCGCCCGGGCCGGGAGGGCCGGGACGAAAGCAGTGGCGGAGGCGATGGCGGGCATTGAAAGCTCGGCGAATGCGACGAAGGCCCCGATACTGCGCAGGCCGGCCCGCGACTGTCAACTGCGGCCTGATCGATGCTGCGACATTCAGCCCTGGCACCACGCGCGGCCGACTGCTAAAAAAGCCCGCGCGCAGAGGCGCCAGGCTCCGGCCGATCACACCACCTCAAGGGATACAAGAAAATGAAGAAGCTGCTGGGCCTGTTCGCCCTGCTGGTCGCCGCCCTGGCGGTCTACCTCGCCGTCACGCCCGCTCCCATCGATCCGCTGGCCTGGGACGCACCCAAGGCGCCCGACATGACCGGCGTGCTGGAGCCCAACGACACCCTGATGAAGGCCGAACTGATCGCCCAGGGCCAGTTGCACGGGCCGGAGGATACTGCCGTCGACGCCCAGGGCCGTCTCTATGCCGGGCTCCATGACGGGCGCATCGTGCGCATCGGCGCGGACGGCAAAGCGGAAACCTTCGTCGAAACCGGCGGCCGCCCGCTGGGCATGGACTTCGACGCCGCCGGCAACCTGGTGGTCGGCGATGCCTACAAGGGCCTGTTGCGCATCGACCCGCAAGGTCAGGTCAGCGTGCTCGCCACCGAGGCCGAAGGCGTACCCTTCCGCTTCACCGACGACCTGGATATCGCCCGCGACGGCCGCATCTACTTCACCGACGCCTCCAGCAAGTTCCAGCAGCCGGACTACCTGCTCGACCTGCTGGAAGCCCGCCCCCACGGCCGCCTGATGCGTTTCGACCCAGCCACGGGCAAGACCGAGGTGCTGCTCAAGGATCTCTACTTCGCCAATGGCGTGGCGCTGTCGGCCAACGAAGACTTCGTGCTGGTCAATGAAACCTACCGCTACCGCATCACCCGCTACTGGCTGACAGGGGACAAGGCTGGCAGCCATGACCTGTTCATCGACAACCTGCCGGGCCTGCCGGATAACCTCCAGGGCGATCGCCAGGGCAACTTCTGGGTCGCCCTGCCCTCGCCGCGCAAGGCCGATGCCGACTTCCTGCACACCCAGCCATGGCTCAAGGCGCAGATCGCCAAGCTGCCGCGCATGTTCTGGCCCAAGCCGGTGCCCTATGGCCTGGTGCTGCAGCTGAACGAGAACGGCGAGATCATCCACAGCCTGCACGACACCAGCGGCACCCACCTGCGCATGGTCACCTCGGTGAAACCGGTGGGGGACTACCTCTACCTGGGCAGCCTGGACAACGACCGGATCGGCAAGCTGAAGATTCGCTGAGGGCGGAAATCCGGGCTCAACCCAGGGGGCCGCTGCGCGGCCCTTTCGCGAGTAAACATCCACGTTCGTGGAACGTGGACTTGCGCTAGCCCCCTGGAAGGGGGCGAATCCTCCCCGTGCACAAGGCCGCCCCCTTTCGCCTGGCCTGGACCCTAGGGTGCGCTGCGCGCACCGATTCCGGGTTCGGCTTCGGCACCACGTCAAACCGCCGGTGCGCACGGTGTTCAGCCGGGATACATGGGTAACGCCTGTCGGGGGACATGGGTAACGGGTGGATGGTCATGTTGTCCGCTGCCTCAGGTCGACCTGGCGGATGGTTCGGTG
>NZ_JBHSOU010000015.1:0-7287 GCF_042656385.1 Pseudomonas sp. GCM10022186 | reverse complement strand
TAGGTCTGCAAACTCAACCTTAACCAAGAACCACGATGGCCTTCCTCTTACGCCTGACGGCGCTTCGGCTAGACCTCAGTTACACCACTTCCCGGGACACGATCAGCGCTTGAGCCCGCTTGGGGAATCAGGAGTTTTCCTTCCTGGACAATGGGTTGCAAGCCGGAAACAACCGGTAACACGAAGGTGTCAAAAGGATGGGAGCAGTGTTACCCCCGACCCGGGCCCGGAGTACCCGGACGGGTCGTATGGGAACAGTTTTGGGGCTCGGAAAGGCCTTTCTGAAAGAGTCATTTTGTTAAGATATTGATTTATAAGGATTTTTATATTTCTGGCACGACTCATGCTCTATATATGGCACAACAACAACAAAAAGCTTCAAGAAGAAATTTTTCGACTCTGACAAAACAAAAACAACAGCCCAGAGAAGAAGCAAACCGATTTTTTTGGAGAGGGTGTGCCATTCCGCACCCCGGTGGCTGGAGCAACAGAACAATAAAACTACCTCAAAGTAGCGGCAGCTCTGGTTGGTTCGAAAGACGATGGCATGATCAGCGTCCAAAAAAATCCGTTTGCCCTAGGTCCATGTTGGGACCAGCCAATTCTGGCTCGCTAGCAGCCAGTAGCGAAGAACAACAACGAACACCAAATAAGAACAACAACAATAACGAAGAATCATTCGAGGGGAGCTTAGGCTCCCCTCAGTGCTTTCCGGCTCCCGCGAAATCCTCCCCGGCCCGGCGTATGCATTCCCTTCCCCCTGCAATGGCACTATCGCGTGTTTCGGCGATGGCAATGGGGCCTGGTCGCAACTGAGGGTGCGTCGTAGCCTGGAGCCTTCGGCAGGCCCCTTGGAGATTGCACGAGGAATGGAAGGATGGAAGACCAGGTACCTGTTACCGACGAAGAAATCAGCGCCTATATGATGCGGCAGCTACGTTCCGGGAGGGTCAAGCCGGCGGTGCTGGTCGTGCTCACCGAGAAGAACTTTCCAGGGGTGAAGCGTGAGCGGATCATCCACTGCTTCAACGCCCTGGATTCGAAATACCTGAAAGGGTAATGCGGTGCGTCGCGAGAAAGCGTTATGCACTTCCTCGCTAAGCTTTAGCGTGAATGGTAAAGCCTTGTAAATCAGGGTCTTGAGCAAGGGTTTTGGCGAATCGCCAAAAAATTGTCCACAGCTTATCCACAAATCAGGCGGGTTGGTCGATCGTGGCAGCGGACTGTGGTCCTTCGATCTCGCGCTGGGTCGCTTCCACCCAGGCGAAGGCGCGGTCGTTCAGCTCGGCGATGGCCCTTGGGCCCTCCCCTTCCGCGTACATCGCCGGACCGATGACGACCTGGATGGTGCCGGGATACTTGGCCCAGCCTTCCTTGGGCCAGAAGTTGCCGGCGTTGTGGGCCACCGGCAGCACCGGCAGCCCGGCGTTGACCGCCAGGGCCGCGCCGCCACGGGAAAACTTGCCCATCTGGCCGGCCGGCACGCGGGTTCCCTCGGGGAAGATCAGCACCCAGGCGCCTTGCTTCAGGCGCTCGTCGCCCTGCGCGGCGAGCTGCTTGAGGGCCGCCTTGGGGTTGCTGCGGTCGATGGCGATGGGCTTCATCAGCGCCATGGCCCAACCGAAGAAGGGCACCCGCAGCAGCTCGCGCTTGACCACCTGGCTGAGGGGCTCGAAGGCACCGGACAGGTAGAAGGTCTCCCAGGTGCTCTGGTGCTTGGCGAGGATCACGCAGGGCCGCTCCGGTACGTTCTCCAGGCCCTTCACTTCGTAGCGGATACCTACCATCACCTTGGTCAGCCAGACGGCGAAGCGGCACCAGCGCCAGACGATGAAGCGGTACCTGGCGCGGAAGGGCATGAATGGCGCGAAGAAGAGACTCAGGGTGCCCCAGATGAAGGCGCTCAGCGACAGCATCAGGTAGAAGAGGAAGGTTCTGATGGCCTGCACTGTCGTCATGGGAGCTGTTGACCTTATTGGAGGAGATGTGCGGCGACTGCCGCCAGATCGTCGAAAACCAGAGTGCCCGCCGGCAACGCTTTGGCCAGGGTCCGTTCGCCTTTGCCGGTCTTCACCAGAACGGGCTGACAATCGACGGCCAGCGCGGCTTCCAGGTCACCACTGCTGTCGCCGACGAACCAGGTTCCGGACAGGTCCACGCCATAGTGTTCGGCGATGCGTTTGAGCATGCCGGGGCGTGGCTTGCGGCAATCGCAGCCCTCGTCCGGGCCGTGGGGACAATACTGGATAACGCCCAGTTCGCCGCCCTGCTCCGCCACCAGTTCACGCAGCCGCGCGTGCATGGATTCCAGCGTGGCGAGGTCATAGTAGCCGCGGGCGATGCCGGACTGATTGGTGGCCACGGCGACTGTCCAGCCGGCCTTGCTCAGGCGGGCGATGGCGTCGATGGCGCTGGGTATGGGGATCCACTCTTCGAGGGATTTGATGTACTCGTCGGAGTCCTGGTTGATGACTCCGTCGCGGTCGAGAATCAGTAGTTTCATAACTCAAGCCGGAAGCTTGAAGCCGGGAGCCGGAAGCCGGTCACTTCCAGCTTCAAGCTCCCAGCTTCTGGCTGCTCTTTACCCCAGTACCGAAATATCCGCCACGCCCAGGAACAGGCCGCGCAGCTTGGCCAGCAGTGCATAGCGGTTGCTGCGCACGGCGGCGTCTTCGGCGTTGACCAGCACCGCTTCGAAGAAGCTGTCCACCGGCTCGCGCAGGCTGGCCAGGCGCTCCAGGGTCTCGCGGTAGCTGCCGGCGGCGGCCAGCGCCCGCTCGGCGTCGGCCACGGCCTTGGCCAGGGCCTGCTCGGCGGCTTCCTGCAGCAGGGCGCTGTCCACGCTCGCCGGCACGGCGCCATCGGCCTTGCTCAGCAGGTTGGACACGCGCTTGTTGGCGGCGGCCAGGGCGGCGGCTTCCGGCAGCTTGCGGAAGGCCTGTACGGCCTGTACGCGCTGGTCGAAGTCCAGTGCCGAGGATGGCTGCAGGGCGCGTACCGAGAGGTACACGGCCACGTCCACGCCTTCGTCCTCGTAGCGGGCGCGCAGGCGGTCGAAGACGAACTCCAGCACCTGCTCGGCCAGGCCTTCGGCCTTGACCTTGGCGCCATAGAGGTCGATGGCGAAGGCGACGGCGGCGGCCAGGTCGAGGTTCAGCTGCTTCTCGATCAGGATGCGCAGCACGCCCAGGGCCTGGCGGCGCAGGGCGAAGGGGTCCTTGCTGCCGGTGGGCAGCATGCCGATGCCGAAGATGCCCACCAGGGTGTCCAGCTTGTCGGCCACGGCCACGGCCGCGCCGGTAAGGGTCTGCGGCAGTTCGGCGCCGGCACCGCGCGGCATGTACTGCTCGTTCAGCGCCAGGGCGACGTCGTCCGGCTCGCCATCGTTCTTGGCGTAGTAGTAGCCGGCGATACCCTGCATCTCGGGGAATTCACCGACCATCTCGGTGGCCAGGTCGCACTTGGCGAGGATGCCGGCGCGCTCGGCGCGGGCCGCATCGGCGCCGATCTGCCCGGCGACGAAGCCGGCCAGTCGGGACACGCGCTCGGCCTTCTCGTAGACGGTGCCGAGCTGGGCCTGGAACACCACGTTCTTCAGGCGCTCGTTGAAATTCTCCAGCTTCTGCTTCTTGTCCTGCTTGAAGAAGAACTCGGCGTCGGTGAGGCGCGGGCGCACTACCTTCTCGTTGCCGGAGATGATCTGCGCCGGGTCCTTGCTGACCACGTTGGCCACGGTGATGAAGCGCGGCAGCAGCTTGCCGTCGGCATCCAGCAGGCAGAAGTACTTCTGGTTGTCCTGCATGGTGGAGATCAGGGCTTCCTGGGGTACGGCGAGGAAGCGCTCTTCGAAGGAGCACACCAGCGGCACCGGCCATTCGACCAGGGCGGTCACTTCGTCCAGCAGGTCGGCGGGAACCACGGCGGTGCCTTTCTGCTCGGCGGCCAGTTCGGCCACGCGCTTGGCGATGATCTCGCGGCGCTCGGCGAAGTCGGCCAGCACGTGGGCGCTGCGCAGGTCTTCCAGATAGGTGGATGGCTTGCCGATGCGGATGTCGTCCGGGTTGTGGAAGCGATGACCGCGGGACTCGCGGCCGGCCTTCTGGGCGAGGATCTCGCAGTCGACCACTTCTTCACCGAACAGCATTACCAGCCATTGGGTCGGACGCACGAACTCTTCGCGGCGGGCGGCCCAGCGCATGCGCTTGGGGATAGGCAGGGCGGCCAGGGAGGTTTCGACTATGCCGGGCAGCAGGCCCACGGCGGGCTGGCCGGGAATGCTCTGGCTGAACTTCAGCTTCGGGCCGCTCTTGTCGATCAGCTCCAGGTCGACGCCGCACTTGCGGGCGAAGCCCAGGGCAGCCTGGGTCGGTTTGCCCTCGGCGTCGAAGGCGGCCTGGATCGGCGGGCCGTCGAGATTGACGCTGCGGTCGGGTTGCTGGGTGGCCAACTGTTCCACCAGCACCGCCAGGCGGCGCGGGGCAGCGAACACCTGGGCCTTGGCGTAGCCGAGGCCGGCGGCCTTCAGGCCCTGCTCGATGCCGGAGAGGAAGGCGTCGCCCAGGGATTTCAGCGCCTTGGGCGGCAGCTCTTCGGTGCCCAGCTCTACCAGGAAATCTTGTGCACTCATGCTTGCGCCTCCAGCTTGGCCAGTACTTCGTCACGCAGTTCGGGGGTGGCCATGGGGAAGCCCAGGCGCGCACGCGCCTGCAGGTAGCTCTGTGCCACGGCGCGGGCCAGGGTGCGCACGCGCAGGATGTAGCGCTGGCGCTCGGTCACCGAGATGGCGCGGCGGGCGTCCAGCAGGTTGAAGGTGTGGGAGGCCTTGAGGACCATCTCGTAGGTCGGCAGCGGCAGCTGCAGCTCGATCAGGCGGTTGGCTTCGCTTTCGTAGAAGTCGAAGAGCTCGAACAGCTTCGGCACGTTGGCGTGCTCGAAGTTGAAGGTGGACTGCTCCACTTCGTTCTGGTGGAACACGTCGCCGTAGGTGACGGTGCCGAACGGGCCGTCGGTCCAGATCAGGTCGTAGACCGAGTCGACGCCCTGCAGGTACATGGCCAGGCGCTCCAGGCCATAGGTGATCTCGCCGGTGACCGGGTAGCACTCGATACCGCCGACCTGCTGGAAGTAGGTGAACTGGGTCACTTCCATGCCGTTCAGCCAGATTTCCCAGCCCAGGCCCCAGGCGCCGAGGGTCGGCGATTCCCAGTTGTCCTCGACGAAGCGGATGTCGTGCACCAGCGGGTCGATGCCGATGGCCTTCAGCGAGCCCAGGTACAGTTCCTGGAAGTTCTCCGGATTCGGCTTGAGGACCACCTGGAACTGGTAGTAGTGCTGCAGGCGGTTGGGGTTTTCACCGTAGCGACCGTCCGTCGGACGGCGGGACGGCTGCACGTAGGCGGCGTTCCAGGTCTCCGGGCCGATGGCGCGGAGGAAGGTGGCGGTGTGGAAGGTACCGGCGCCCACTTCCATGTCGTAGGGCTGGAGCACCACGCAGCCCTGCTCGGCCCAGTACTGCTGCAGGGCGAGGATCAGGTCTTGGAAGGTGCGCACGGCGGGCGTAGTCTGGCTCACGAATTTCACCTGTGCTGGGTCTTCGACGGAAAATGCCGGAGTATACCCGATCCGAACCCGCCGCAACCGCATGGAAAGCCTTATGCCACGCTGCTTCTGGTGCAATGACGACCCGCTTTACATCGACTACCACGACACCGAATGGGGCGTGCCGCTGAAGGACCCGGCGGCGCTGTTCGAGCTGCTGCTGCTGGAGGGTTTCCAGGCTGGCCTTTCGTGGATCACGGTGTTGAAGAAGCGTGAGCGCTACCGTGAGGTGCTGTTCGGCTTCGAGCCGGAGCGCCTGGCGCGGATGAGTGACGAGGAAATCGAGAGGCTGATGCAGGACCCGGGCATCATCCGCAACCTGCTCAAGCTCAAGGCCGCGCGGCAGAACGCCCAGGCCTGGCTGCGCCTGGAGGATCCGGTGGCGCTGCTCTGGTCCTTCGTCGGCGGCCGGCCCAAGGTCAACCATTTCAGCGGCCGCGGCGACGTGCCGGCGGTCACCCCCGAGGCCGAGGCCATGAGCCGCGCACTGAAGAAGGCCGGTTTCACTTTCGTCGGCCCGACCATCTGCTACGCCTTCATGCAGGCGGCCGGGATGGTCATGGATCACACCATGGACTGCGATCGCTATCGTGAACTGACCGCGTGAAGCGGCATCGTTCATGCGGCGAGGGTAGAATGCGCCCTTTTGCATTCTCTGGAGTTGCCTGTGGATAAGCTGAAAGGTGCGCTGGTCGTAGGTTTCCTGCGCCTCTTCGCCCTGTTGCCCTGGCGTGCCGTGCAGGCCGTCGGCGCGGCCATCGGCTGGCTGATGTGGAAGTTGCCCAACCGTTCCCGCGAAGTGACGCGGATCAACCTGTCCAAGTGCTTTCCCGAGCTGTCGCCGGTCGAGCTCGAGCAGCGCGTCGGCCAGAGCCTGAAGGACATCGGCAGGACCCTTACCGAAAGCGCCTGCGCCTGGATCTGGCCGGCAGAGAAATCCATCGGCCTGGTGCGCGAGGTCGAAGGCCTGGAGGTGCTGCACGAGGCCCTGGCCAGCGGCAAGGGCGTGGTCGGCATCACCAGCCACCTGGGCAATTGGGAGGTGCTCAACCACTTCTACTGCGCCCAGTGCAAACCCATCATCTTCTATCGCCCACCGAAGCTGAAAGCAGTGGATGACCTGCTGCAGAAGCAGCGCGTGCAGCTGGGCAACCGCGTGGCGCCGTCCACCAGGGAAGGCATCCTCAGCGTCATCAAGGAAGTGCGCAAGGGTGGTGCCGTGGGCATTCCCGCAGACCCCGAGCCGAGCCTGTCGGCCGGGGTCTTCGTGCCCTTCCTCGGCACCCAGGCCCTGACCAGCAAGTTCGTCCCCGGCATGCTCGCCGGTGGCAAGGCGCGCGGCGTGTTCCTGCATGCCCTGCGCCTGCCCGACGGTTCGGGCTTCAAGGTGATCCTGGAAGCCGCGCCGGAAGGCATGTACAGCGAGAACGTGGAAGAAGGCGTGGCCGCCATGAGCCAAGTGGTGGAACGCTATGTGCGCGCCTATCCGACCCAGTACATGTGGAGCATGAAACGCTTCAAGAAACGCCCCGAGGGCGAGAAGAAGTGGTACTGACGAAGAAGGCGCCTGAAGGCGCCTTTTTTCTGGGTGCGCCAGGCATGGCGCGTAGCGCCGTGACTGGCGCTGTTCGGTTCACTGTGGTGGTGAACTGGACGACTTGGAGGTGAAAGTCCTCTGCACGCCCGGCA
>NZ_JBHSOU010000014.1:0-11383 GCF_042656385.1 Pseudomonas sp. GCM10022186 | reverse complement strand
CGCCCTGCCACGACCACCTGCCCTCACCCCAACCCTCTCCCTGAAGGGAGAGGGGGCTGGCTGTGCCAACGGTGAACTCCGTAGTTCTCGCATGAACCCTGTGGCGGCGGATTCATTCGCCGAGGAAACCGCAGGCCTCCCCGCGGAACGCCCTGCCACGACCACCAGCCCTCACCCCAACCCTCTCCCTGAAGGGAGAGGGAGCTGTCTGCACCAACGGTGAACTCCGTAGTTCTCGCATGAACCCTGTAGGGGCGAATTCATTCGCCAAGGAGACCGAAGGTCTCCCCTTCGCCCCGGCTCAGACGTTGTACTCCACCGGCGGCGGCGGCAGTTCGCAGATCAGGTCCTGCAACCCGGCCGCCCATTGCTTGCGGATGTCGGCGAAGTACTTGTCCTCCTCCGTCACCCGGTAGCCCAGCGGAATGATCAGGCTGTCGCGGTGGTACACCAGCAGGTCCAGCGGCATGCCCACGGAGAGGTTACTGCGGATGGTGGAGTCGAAGGACACCAGGGCGCAGCGCAGGGCCTCTTCCAGGTTGCTGTCGAACTCCAGGTTGCGGTCGAGGATGGGCTTGCCGTACTTGCTCTCCCCCAGCTGCAGGAAGGGCGTGTCCTCGGTGGCCTGGATGAAGTTGCCCTGGGGATAGATGCTGTAGAGATCCGGCGGACTGCCGGCGATCTGCCCCCCCACCAGGAAGGAACAGGTGAGGTCGGTATTGCCGGCCAGCGGAGCGCCGTCGCGGGCGATGACTTCGCGGATGGTCTCGGCCACCAGGGCGGTGGCGTCGTAGAGGGTGGGCACGCTGTGGAGATTCGGCACCGAACCGCCGAGGCGCTGCTTGAGCAGGTTCACCACCGACTGCGAGGTGGCCAGGTTGCCGGCGCTCTGCAGCACGATCAGGCGCTCGCCGGTTACACCGAAGGTATAGAGCTTGCGAAAGGTGGCGATATGGTCGATGCCCGCATTGGTCCGCGAGTCGGATACGAACACCAGGCCATCGGCCAGGTGCATGGCAACGCAATAGGTCATGCCGTTTTCTCCTTGTGGGGATTCCCCGCAGCGTTTCTCCGACCGTCGTGCCCATACCCGGGCAAGGCAGTAAAAGGCGATCGGCGCTGCGGGGAACCTGGTGCTTACTGCTCCTGGACCAGCAAGAGCGGCGGCGCGTCGACCTTCGCGTGCATCTGCTCGCCACCACCGCCCCGGCGCATGCCGCGCACCGGGCAGGCGTCCAGGTAGTCCAGCCCCACCGCCAGCTTCAGGTGGCGCGCAGGAAGGGACAGATTGTTGGTCACGTCGAAACTGTACCAGGCGTCTCCCAACCAGGCTTCGGCCCAGGCGTGGCTGGCGAGGTTCTGGTCATTGCCCTGGTACAGGTAGCCGGACACGAAGCGCGCGGGAACTCCCAGGCTGCGGGCACAAGCAAGGAAGGCGTGGGCGTGGTCCTGGCAGACCCCGGCGCGGCCGGCGAAGGCTTCGGCGGCGGTACTGTCCACCCGGGTCACACCCTTCTTGAAGGGCATCTGCTCGTGCAGCGCCTCCATCAGGTCGATCAGGCCGCCGCGGTCCCGGCGGTTGCCACACTGGCGCGCCGCGAACTCGCGCAGGGCGTCGTCGGCACTGGTCAGTCGGGTGAATCGCAGGAAGGGCAAGGCCGATTGCCTGTCGTGCTCGGCCTCGCGCTTCTCGTCGATTTCCACCTGGCCACGGGCGCTGATGACGATGGCCTCGTGGGGGTCATCCAGGGTCAGCACGTGGAAGATGTTGCCAAAGGGATCGACCTGCGCCCGCACCGGGTGCGGCAGGGTGAGCTCCCAGCTGAGCACATGCTGGCGTTCGCTTTCCTGGGGAGTCAGGCGCAGGTACTGGATGCTGGCACGGACCTGGTCGTCATAGCGGTAGGTGGTGTCGTGGCGAATGGAGAGTTTCATACAGCCTCCAGATACGAACTGTGGATGGCCCGGGCAAGTTGGCGAACCAGCAGGATGAAATCGGTGAGCCAGGTGTGCAGGCCATCGGCGAGAATCTCGTCGATGGCGGTGTAGCGCAGCCGTGCGTCGAGCTCGGCGGCCAGGCGCTGGGCCGGGCGGCCGTTGTCGCCGGGCAGGCCGGAGAGGATGAGATTGAGCTCCTCCATGCAGGCCCGCAGCGAGCGCGGCACGTCCGGGCGCAGCAAGAGCAGTTCGGAGACCTGGCGGGCATCGGGAGAGCCCCGGTACACCTCGTTATAGGCCTCGAAGGAGGACAGCGCACGGAGCAAGGCGCTCCACTGGTAGTAGCCGCGGGCGGAGCTGTCGCTGACCTCCTCCGACTCTTCACCGAACATCTCGTAGCGCGAGTCCAGCAGGCGCAGGGTGTTGTCCGCCCGTTCGATGAAGGTGCCCAGGCGAATGAAGCAATAGGCTTCGCCACGCATGATGGTGCCGTAGGTGGCTCCACGGAACAGGTGGGAGCGCTCCTTGACCCACTCGCAGAAACGGCTGATGCCGTAGCGGCCGAGCCCCTCGTTGGAAATGTTCAGCATCTCCAGCCAGGTGGCGTTGATGTTCTCCCAGATGTCCGCGGTGATCCGCCCGCGCACGGCATGAGCATTGATCCGTGCCGCGCGCAGGCAGCTGTAGATGCTTGCCTGGTTATCGGCGTCGAGCGCGAAGAAGTGCAGCATGCGCCCCGCGTTCAGCTTGCCATGACGTTCCTGGTACAGCTCCAGGGTGCCGGTGCTGAGCAGGGACATGGCCAGCTCGTCCAGGCCGTCGCCACGGCCGTCCTGGGGCATCAGCGACAGGGAGTAGCTGACCTCCAGCATGCGCGCCAGGTTCTCCGCGCGCTCCAGGTAGCGGGACATCCAATAGAGTTCGGAGGCTGTTCTGGAAAGCATGGTCAGTCCTCCACTATCCAGGTGTCCTTGGTGCCGCCGCCCTGGGACGAGTTCACCACCAGCGAGCCCTCGCGCAGCGCCACGCGGGTCAGGCCGCCGGGCACCAGGCGGGTTTCCCGGCCGGAAAGGACGAAGGGCCGCAGGTCGATATGACGCGGGGCGATGCCCTGCTCGACGAAGGTCGGGCAGGTGGACAGACACAGTGTGGGCTGGGCGATGTAGGCCTCGGGGCGGGCCTTGAGGCGCTCGCGGAAAGTCTCGATCTCCTTGGCGCTGGCCGCCGGCCCCACCAGCATGCCGTAGCCGCCGGAGCCCTGGGTTTCCTTGACCACCAGTTCTGGCAGGTGGGCCAGCACGTGGGACAGCTCTTCGGGTTTGCGGCACTGCCAGGTGGGCACGTTCTTCAGGATGGGCTCCTCGTCCAGGTAGAAGCGGATCATTTCGTCGACATAGGGGTAGATGGACTTGTCGTCCGCCACCCCGGTGCCGATGGCGTTGGCCAGCACCACGTTGCCGGAGCGGTAGGCGGCCAGCAGGCCGGGCACGCCCAGCATGGATTCGGGATTGAAGGCCAGCGGATCGAGGAAGGCGTCGTCCAGCCGGCGGTAGATCACGTCCACCGGCTGGGGACCGGAGGTCGTGCGCATGAACACCCTATCGTCACGCACGAAGAGATCGGCCCCTTCCACCAGTTCCACCCCCATCTCGCGGGCGAGGAAGGCGTGCTCGAAGTAGGCGCTGTTGAAGCGGCCCGGCGTCAGCACCACCACGCTGGGGTTGTCCAGGGGGCTCGAACTTTTCAGGGTATCGAGCAGCAGGTTCGGGTAGTGGTCGATGGGGGCGATGCGCTGGGCGGCAAAGAGTTCCGAGAACAGCCGCATCATCATCTTGCGGTCTTCCAGCATGTAGCTGACGCCGCTCGGGGTGCGCAGGTTGTCCTCCAGGACGTAGTAGGTGCCATCGCCATCGCGCACCAGGTCCACGCCGGCGATATGGGCGTAGATGTCACGGTGCAGGTCCAGGCCCTGCATGGCGATCTGGTAGCCCTCGTTGGCCAGTACCTGTTCGGCGGGAATGATCCCGGCCTTGATGATCCGCTGGTCGTGGTAGAGGTCGGCGAGGAACTGGTTCAGCGCCTTGACGCGCTGGATGCAGCCCTTCTCCACCACCCGCCATTCGCTCATGGGAATCGCGCGGGGAATGGTGTCGAAGGGAATCAGGCGTTCGGTGCCCTGCTCGTCGCCATACAGGGTGAAGGTGATACCGGCGCGGTGGAACAGCAGGTCTGCCTCACGGCGCCGCTGGGCCAACAGTTCCTCGGGCGTGTCCGCCAGCCAGCGCGCGAATTCCCGGTAATGCGGACGGCATTCGCCACTCGCGTCATACATCTCGTCATAGAAAGTGCGGGACATGCCTAACTCCTTGTCGCCACGGGCAATTACGCAATCGCAAGCCCCGTGCCATCGCAACAACCATTTGGATTTCAACAACTTGCAGCACACACGCAGTCGTCACGCCCCAGACTGGTGCAGCCCGCGATGCGAAGCTGCCAGTGTCGCCCCGTTTGGCGGCGGTACTGGGTTGGACGAATTGCGACGGCGAGATGTTTCCCCTCATTCCACCCGGGGGCACCACCATCCCTGGAACAGACAGTCTAGCCCGGCCGCGCCCGGCCACTAGGTCCTGATTGTTCTATGCATATGTTGCGATTTGGAATTTGCCCTATAACCCGACGACCTATAGCCATGAAGCAGCCGCCATGGACGACGTGGCCGGGCCGTATTTCAAAGAGCCCGAGAGACTTCCATACTTGCCCAACCCCCTGCCTCCACCCTTGCCCCCCGGAGGAAGCCCGTCATGCTCACCGTCGGAGACAAGCTGCCCGCGTTCGATCTATTGGCAGTGGACCAGGACTCGGAACACGCCCCAAACCCGGAGAATGCCTTCAAGCGGATCAGCCAGGATAGCTACCCCGGCAAGTGGAAGGTGCTGTTCTTCTGGCCCAAGGACTTCACCTTCGTGTGCCCTACCGAGATCAAGGCCTATGGCGACCTGCTCGAGCAGTTCAACGACCGCGACACCCAACTCATCGGCGCCTCCACCGACAGTGAATTCGCGCACCTCGCCTGGCGCCGCGACCACCAGGATCTCAAGGGGTCGAGCTTCCCCTGGCTGGCCGACATCAAGCACGAGCTGGCTGGCGCACTGGGCATCCTCCATCGCCAGGAGGGCGTGGCCCTGCGCGCGACCTTCATCATCGATCCGGACAATCACATCCGCCATGTCTCGGTGAACGACCTCTCCGTGGGGCGCAATCCCCAGGAGACCCTGCGCCTGCTCGACGCCCTGCAGACCGACGAGCTCTGCCCCTGCAATTGGCACAAGGGCGAGGCCACCATTCATTTCTGAACGCGCCGCGAGGCCTCGCCACCTGCGCGGGCCTGTCCTCCCACCAGCGCTCCGGATTTCCTCCGCCCATAAAAAACCGCGGCCGGAGCCGCGGTTCTTGTTCAGCTGGTCAGTCTCAGTGAGCCAGCAGCGAACCACCGACCTTGCCCGCCAGCTTCTCGGGCTTGATCAGGAAGCGCGCCAGCGCCGGCAGCAACCACAGGGCGCCGAACATGTTCCAGAGCAGCATGAAGGTCAGCATCAGGCCCATGTCGGCCTGGAACTTGATGGCCGAGAAGATCCAGGTGGCGACACCGATGGCCAGGCAGAGACCGGTGAAAAGCACCGCCTTGCCGGTGGACTTCAGGGTCTGGTAGTAGGCCTCCTGCAGCGACAGGCCGGCACGCAGGAAGCTCTCCAGACGGCTGTAGATGTAGATGCCGTAATCGACACCGATACCCACACCGAGCGCGATCACCGGCAGGGTCGCCACCTTCACGCCGATACCCAGCCAGGCCATCAGCGCGTTGCCCAGCACCGAGGTGAGGATCAGCGGCAGCACGATGCACAGGGTGGCGGCAATGGAGCGGAAGGTGATCAGGCACATCGCGGCGACGCAGATGTACACCAGGATCAGGATGGTCAGCTCGGCCTGGGCGATCACCTCGTTGGTGGCCGCCTCGATACCGGCGTTGCCCGCGGCCAGCAGGAACTGCAGGCCATCCTTGTCGTGCTCCCTGGCGAACTCTTCCACCGCGGCCACGGCGCGGGACAGGGTCTCGGCCTTGTGGTCGTTGAGGAACACCAGCACCGGCGCCAGCGAGCAGTCGGAGTTGTACAGGCCTTCGGCGCGGCTGATGGAGTTGTTCAGCACGTCCTGGTTGCGGGACAGGGTTTCCCACTTCAGGTTGCCCTCGTTCATCCCTTTGATCACCTGCTTGGAGACGGTGACCATGGAGATGGCCGATTGCACGCCACGGGTGTTCTCCATCTTCCACATCAGCTCATCCACCGGCGCCAGGGCCTCATGGGTGGAGCAGCCTTCGGGGCCGGTCTTGACCATGACCACCAGAACGTCGGAGCTGGTGGAGTAGTTGTTGATGATGAAATTGTTGTCCTGGTTGTAGCGCGAGTCCGGACGCAGCTCCGGGGCACCCTGGTCGAGGTCGCCGATCTTCAGGTTCTGGCTGTACCAGAGGCCGCCACCGAAGGCGATCAGGGCGATGACCACGGAGATCGGTGCCACCACCGGGTGGGCGAAGTTGGACAGCAGGCGCCAGAACGGATGGTCGCGCTGGGCGTCGCGCTTGCTGCGCTCGATGGCCTTCTTGCTGATGCCGACATAGGAAATGGCGACCGGCAGCAGGATCAGGTTGGTGAAGACGATCACCGCCACGCCGATGGAGGCGCCGATGGCCAGTTCGCGGATCACGCCGATGTCGATGATCAGCAGGGTGATGAAGCCCACGGCGTCGGCGAGGATGGCGATCATGCCCGGCAGGAACAGCTGGCGGAAGGTTCTCCGGGCCGCCGTCAGGGCGTTGTCGGCGTCACTGGACTGCAGGGCGATACCGTTGATCTTCTGCACGCCGTGGGAAATACCGATGGCGAAGATCAGGAAGGGCACCAGCATCGAGTAGGGGTCGAGACCGAAGCCTACGCTATGCATCAGGCCCAGCTGCCAGACCACCGCCACCAAGGTGGTGACCAGTACGGCGATGGTGCTGCGGATGCACCAGGTGAACCAGTAGAGCAGCACCAGGGTGATGAGGAAGGCGATGCCGAAGAACAGCACGACCATGATCAGGCCGTCGATCAGGTCGCCCACCTTCTTCGCGAAGCCCACTACGTGGACCTTCACGTTGGGGTTCTGGCTCTGGTACTTGTCGCGGATCTTCTCTTCCAGCTCGTGGGAGAACTGGCGGTAGTCGAGCTTCAGCAGCTTGCTCTGGTCGTTCGGGTCCGGATAGGACTCCAGCAGCGGCACGTCGACGATGCTGGACTTGAAGTTGTTGGCCACCAGGCGGCCGATCTGGCCGGACTTGAGCACGTTGTTGCGCAGCTCTTCCAGGCTGGCCGCGGAACCGTCGTAGGTCTGCGGGATCACCTCGCCACCGGCGAAGCCTTCCTCGGTCACTTCGGTCCAGCGCACGCTCGGGCTCCACAGGGACTTGAGGCCGGAACGATCGACGCCGGAGATATAGAAGACCTCGTCGTGGATCTGCCGCAGGGTCTCCATGTATTCCTTGCTGAAGATGTCGCCGTTGACCGCTTCCACCGAGATACGCACGGTGTTGCCGAGGTTGGCCAGGTCATTGCGGTGCTCGAGCATCTTCTGGATGTACGGATGATGCAGCGGGATCATCTTCTCGAAGCTGGTGGACGGCCGCACCTGCAACGCCTGCCAGAAGAGGAAGATGCTGACCAGCAGGCAGATGAGGATCACGGCCGGCCGGTTGTTGAAGATCAGGCGCTCCAGGAAGGTCGCCTTGTCCTGGTGATGGGTACTCATCGAAACTCTCCGCCTTTCTTATAGTTGGCCCAGCTCGGCGCCGGTCGGCGACGCAACGCGTACACCGCCCTGTCCCACCAGGATCAGGTTGCCTTTCTCATCGGCGATGACACTGGCCAGCGACATGCGGTCGCTGCGGTTCACCACTGCGAAGCTGCGGCCGTTGTCGGTGCTCTTCAGCACGCTGCCGCCATGACCGACCACCACCAGGCTGCCGTCGGGCAGCAGCGCCCCGCCGGACAGGCCGAATTCCAGTTCGCCATTGGTGGTCTTAAGAGGCACGGTTTCCCAGCTGCCGCCGAAATCGGCGGAGCGGAACAGGTGGCCACGCAGGCCGTATGCGATCACCACGCCAGGCTCGGCGCTACCGAGCACGCCGAACAGCGAACCCTCGTAGGGGCCTTCGACACGCTCCCAGGTCTCGCCCCAGTCGGCGGAGCGGAACATGCTGCCCGCCTCCCCCACCACGAACAGGCCGGAATCCTTCACCGCGGTGATGGCATTGAGGTGGTACTGGTCTTCGTTATCCAGGCGGTCGCTGACGTCTTCCCAGTTCTTGCCACCGTCGCGGGTGGTCAGCAGCGCGCCGTAGGCACCCACGGCGAAGCCGGTGGCAGCGTCCTTGAACCAGATGTCCAGCAGCGGCGCCTCGCGTTGCAGGTCTTCGAACTGCAGGGTCCAGGTGGCGCCGCCGTCTTCGCTGGCGAGGATCTGGGCATCGTGGCCGACGGCCCAGCCCTTCTTGTCATCGACGAAGTAGACAGCGGTGAGCATCTGGCGGCTCGGCACCTTGGCCTGGCTCCAGGACTTGCCGTTGTCGTCGGAATAGAGGATATGGCCACGGTCACCAACGGCCACCAGGCGCTTGCCGGCATGGGCGACATCGAGCAACAGGCTGCTCACGGCCTTGGGCGAATTGATGGAGAGGACGGGCGCGTCTGCGGCCAGCGCGGACGCGGGAATCGGCGCAGCAGCGACAGCCAGGACGGAGAGCACACTGAACAGCGAGAGCGCTTTGGCCAGCGGCGAGTGGAAGCGGAACGTCGGCTTGTGGTGGCATTCCACGCAGAGGCCGGACGGGGTGCGCCGCATGACGGGCTCACTCATACACCTTTCCCCTTATTGTTATAGGTGGACGCTGCCCAGGGCAGGCAGCGACCTAATCCTAGCCAGCTTTGGAAAGCGTGCACAATCAGCGGGACGTTATGTTTTGTTAAGCACAGGTGGCGCTGTGTAAACGTAGGCGACGAGTCCTGGAGCTGGACAGCCTTCGCTCGGCACGGTGCCATGTCAAGCCCGCAGGATGGGTCGGGCGGCGTTCCGCGAGCTTGCAAAACCCATCAGCCGCATTGCCCCTCTCCCTGAAGGGAGGGGGCAATGCGCGCCGCGCTCGGATCAGGGAAGCCCCTCCCTACCTCAAGGCATCACCGGCGGAATGTACGCCAGGGTCGTACCCAGCCCCCACAGCAGCACCATCACCAGCGGGATGTGCACCAGCAGCTGGACGAAGGAGAAGCCGATCAGGTCGCGCGCCTTCAGGCCCAGCACACCCAGCAGCGGCAGCATGTAGAAGGGGTTGATCAGGTTCGGCAGCGCCTCGGCGGCGTTGTAGATCTGCACCGACCAGCCCAGGTGGTAGTTCAGCTCGTTGGCCACCTGCATCACATAGGGCGCCTCGATGATCCACTTGCCGCCGCCGGAGGGGATGAAGAAGCCCAGCACGGCGGAGTACACGCCCATCAGCAGCGCATAGGTATCGTGGTTGGCGATCTGCACGAAGAAGGTGGAGATGTGGTGCGCCAGGGTCTGGCCATCCACGCCCTTCACCGTGGTCATGATGGCGGCGATGGAGCCGTAGAGCGGGAACTGGATCAGCACGCCGGTGGTGGTGGGCACGGCGCGGGCCACGGCGTCGAGGAAGCTGCGCGGACGCCAGTGCAGCAGCGCGCCGGCCATTATGAACAGCAGGTTGTAGGTGTTGAGGCCGGAGATGGCGGTGATCGCCGGCTTGCTGGCGAACTCCTGGGCCAGCCAGCCGCCGGCCAGGGCCACCAGCAGGATGATCAGCAGCGGGCTGTGCTCCAGCCATTCGCCCGGGCGGGTTGGTTTGACCTGCGGCGGTGCGCTGAAGCTCGGATCGACGCCACAGGCCTTGGCGTCACGGGCGCTGGCGGCGCTGGGCGCGGTCATGTAGGCGATCACCAGCGACACCACCATCAGCGCCAGCAGCATCACGCCGGATTGCCAGAGGAAGATGGTTTCGGTGAAGGGGATCACGCCGGTGATGGCGAGGATGGACGGCGGCAGGCTCGCCGGGTTGGCCTGCAGTTGGGCGGCCGACGACGACAGGCCCAGCGCCCAGACGGCGCCGAGGCCCAGGTAGGCGGCGGCGCCGGCGGCGCGGTAGTCCATCTTCAATTCTTCACGACGGGCCAGGGCGCGCACCAGCAGGCCGCCGAACACCAGGGAGAGGCCCCAGTTCAGCAGCGACGCGAGCATGGAGATGAACGCGACCCAGCAGACTGCCGAACGGCCATTCTTCGGCACGCGGGCCAGCAGGTCGATCAGGCGCGAGGCCGGGCCGGAGCTGGCGACCACATAGCCACCGATGACCACGAAGGCCATCTGCATGGTGAAGGGGATCAGGCTCCAGAATCCGTCGCCAAAGGCTTTGGCGGCCTGGCTGGCCGGTGCGCCCATGGCCAGGGCGGCGATCGTCACCAGCAGCACGGCGACGACGGCGAAGACCCAGGAGTCGGGGAACCAGCGTTCCGCCCAGTTGGAGCAACGCATGGCAAAGCGGGCGGATCGACTTTCGTGAAGTGCCGATCGGCTTTCGAGAAGTACTGTGGTCATCGGGTTACCTCGGGAGTTTTCTTCTTATCGGTAATCACCCAGCCGCAGCCGGGTACCGGGACAGTGGTCTTGAAACGAAACCGAGGGTCTTGTGCCCTCTTTCTGTCTGAAACGACGACGCCACGCCCGTGACCGGGCGTGGCGAAGTCCGAGTCCCACAGCCTTTCGGCCTTGGGCGCGTGCGTGATGACCTTGCGTGGGTGGATACGTTGTCCACCCTTTTCGGTGTTCCTCGTAGGGTGAAAATCGCGAAGCGATTTCCGCCAATCCGGGAGCCCGGTTTTTTCGATTCAAGTCCGCTCGGTGGACAGAAAAGCGCTGTCCACCCTACGGGAGCGGGTCCGGTCGATCAGCGCTCGATGGCCAGGGCCACGCCCATGCCACCGCCGATGCACAGGGTCGCCAGGCCCTTCTTCGCGTCGCGCTTGATCATTTCGTGCAACAGGGTCACCAGCACGCGGCAGCCGGAGGCGCCGATGGGGTGGCCGAGGGCGATGGCGCCGCCGTTGACGTTGACCTTGGCCATGTCCCAGCCCAGCTCCTTGCCCACCGACAGGGACTGGGCGGCGAAGGCTTCGTTGGCCTCGATCAGGTCCAGTTCGTCCAGGCTCCAGCCGGCCTTCGCCAGGCAGCGGCGGGTGGCGCTCACCGGGCCGATGCCCATGATCGCCGGGTCGACGCCGGCATTGGCGTAGCCCTTGATCCGCGCCAGCACCGGCAGGCCCAGGGCCTCGGCCTTGGCGGC
>NZ_JBHSOU010000013.1:0-2513 GCF_042656385.1 Pseudomonas sp. GCM10022186 | reverse complement strand
GTGAGATCTCATCTTGAGGCGAGTTTCCCGCTTAGATGCTTTCAGCGGTTATCTCTTCCGAACATAGCTACCCGGCAGTGCCACTGGCGTGACAACCGGAACACCAGAGGTTCGTCCACTCCGGTCCTCTCGTACTAGGAGCAGCCCCTCTCAAATCTCAAACGTCCACGGCAGATAGGGACCGAACTGTCTCACGACGTTCTAAACCCAGCTCGCGTACCACTTTAAATGGCGAACAGCCATACCCTTGGGACCGGCTTCAGCCCCAGGATGTGATGAGCCGACATCGAGGTGCCAAACACCGCCGTCGATATGAACTCTTGGGCGGTATCAGCCTGTTATCCCCGGAGTACCTTTTATCCGTTGAGCGATGGCCCTTCCATACAGAACCACCGGATCACTAAGACCTACTTTCGTACCTGCTCGACGTGTCTGTCTCGCAGTCAAGCGCGCTTTTGCCTTTATACTCTGCGACCGATTTCCGACCGGTCTGAGCGCACCTTCGTACTCCTCCGTTACTCTTTAGGAGGAGACCGCCCCAGTCAAACTGCCCACCATACACTGTCCTCGATCCGGATCACGGACCAGAGTTAGAACCTCAAGCATGCCAGGGTGGTATTTCAAGGATGGCTCCACGAGAACTGGCGTCCTCGCTTCAAAGCCTCCCACCTATCCTACACAAGCAGGCTCAAAGTCCAGTGCAAAGCTACAGTAAAGGTTCACGGGGTCTTTCCGTCTAGCCGCGGATACACTGCATCTTCACAGCGATTTCAATTTCACTGAGTCTCGGGTGGAGACAGCGCCGCCATCGTTACGCCATTCGTGCAGGTCGGAACTTACCCGACAAGGAATTTCGCTACCTTAGGACCGTTATAGTTACGGCCGCCGTTTACCGGGGCTTCGATCAAGAGCTTCGCTTGCGCTAACCCCATCAATTAACCTTCCGGCACCGGGCAGGCGTCACACCCTATACGTCCACTTTCGTGTTTGCAGAGTGCTGTGTTTTTAATAAACAGTCGCAGCGGCCTGGTATCTTCGACCGGCATGGGCTTACCGAGTAAATCGTTCACCCTCACCGGCGCACCTTCTCCCGAAGTTACGGTGCCATTTTGCCTAGTTCCTTCACCCGAGTTCTCTCAAGCGCCTTGGTATTCTCTACCCGACCACCTGTGTCGGTTTGGGGTACGGTTCCTAGTTACCTGAAGCTTAGAAGCTTTTCCTGGAAGCATGGCATCAACCACTTCGTGTCCTAAAAGAACACTCGTCATCAGCTCTCGGCCTTGAACACCCGGATTTGCCTAAGTGTTCGGCCTACCACCTTAAACTTGGACAACCAACGCCAAGCTGGCCTAGCCTTCTCCGTCCCTCCATCGCAGTAACTAGAAGTACGGGAATATTAACCCGTTTCCCATCGACTACGCATTTCTGCCTCGCCTTAGGGGCCGACTCACCCTGCGTCGATTAACGTTGCGCAGGAACCCTTGGTCTTTCGGCGTGGGTGTTTTTCACACCCATTGTCGTTACTCATGTCAGCATTCGCACTTCTGATACCTCCAGCAAGCTTCTCAACTCACCTTCACAGGCTTACAGAACGCTCCTCTACCGCTCGTCTTGCGACGAACCCGTAGCTTCGGTGTGTAGTTTGAGCCCCGTTACATCTTCCGCGCAGGCCGACTCGACTAGTGAGCTATTACGCTTTCTTTAAAGGATGGCTGCTTCTAAGCCAACCTCCTAGCTGTCTAAGCCTTCCCACATCGTTTCCCACTTAACTACAACTTTGGGACCTTAGCTGACGGTCTGGGTTGTTTCCCTTTTCACGACGGACGTTAGCACCCGCCGTGTGTCTCCCACGCTGACACTTCCAGGTATTCGGAGTTTGCATCGGTTTGGTAAGTCGGGATGACCCCCTAGCCGAAACAGTGCTCTACCCCCTGGAGTGATACGTGAGGCGCTACCTAAATAGCTTTCGAGGAGAACCAGCTATCTCCGAGCTTGATTAGCCTTTCACTCCGATCCACAAGTCATCCGCTACCTTTTCAACGGGAGTCGGTTCGGTCCTCCAGTCAGTGTTACCTAACCTTCAACCTGCTCATGGATAGATCGCCCGGTTTCGGGTCTATACCCAGCGACTAAACGCCCTATTAAGACTCGCTTTCGCTACGCCTCCCCTATTCGGTTAAGCTCGCCACTGAATATAAGTCGCTGACCCATTATACAAAAGGTACGCAGTCACCTAACAAAGTAGGCTCCCACTGCTTGTACGCATACGGTTTCAGGTTCTATTTCACTCCCCTCTCCGGGGTTCTTTTCGCCTTTCCCTCACGGTACTGGTTCACTATCGGTCAGTCAGTAGTATTTAGCCTTGGAGGATGGTCCCCCCATGTTCAGACAAAGTTTCACGTGCTCCGTCCTACTCGATTTCACTTCCAAGAACCTTTCATATACGGGGCTATCACCCACTATGGCCGCACTTTCCAGAGCGTTCTATTAGATTCAAGGAAGCTTAAGGGCTA
>NZ_JBHSOU010000012.1:0-22558 GCF_042656385.1 Pseudomonas sp. GCM10022186 | reverse complement strand
AGAGCGTTGGAACCACCTGATCCCATCCCGAACTCAGCAGTGAAACGACGCATCGCCGATGGTAGTGTGGAGCTTCTCCATGCGAGAGTAGGTCATCGTCAAGCTTCTATCCCAAACCCCCGATACGCCCAGGCGTGTCGGGGGTTTGTCTTTGCGCGCGAGAAAATAACCTCCTGACGCCGGTAGGCCGACGCACCGGGCGGGATTAGGATGGCTGGGACTGCAGTACAACAATAACGGAGAAACCATGTCCCCCTCCCGCAAGCTCCTGGTGCTCTACACCGGCGGTACCATCGGCATGCAGATGACCGACGCGGGCCTTGCACCTGCTTCCGGCTTCGAGCCCCGGCTACGCGCCGAACAGGCCGCCCACCCCGAGCGGCAAGTTCCTGATTGGATTTTCCGTGAACTGTCGCCGCCCCTGGACAGCGCCAACATGACCCAGGCCAATTGGCTGGCCATGCGCGACGCCATAGTCGAAGGCGTGGAACAGGATGGCTGTGATGCCGTACTCGTGCTGCATGGCACCGATACCCTGGCCTACAGCGCCGCGGCGCTGTCCTTCCTGCTTCTTGGCCTGCCGGTGCCGGTGGTGCTCACCGGCTCCATGCAGCCCGCAGGCGTCGAAGGCGGCGATGCCTGGCCCAATCTGTTCGGCGCCCTGGCGCTGCTCGCGGCAGGCGTCGCCCCTGGCGTGCATCTCTACTTCAACGGCAAGTTGCTCAATGGTGCGTACGTCACCAAGCGCAGGAGTGACACTTTCGACGCCTTCGCCGAGGCTGGGCGGCCACGCCACGGCCAGCGGGTGCCGGCCTTGCCCGCAGAACTCGACTACCGCAGGCCGCGCCAGACGGTAAGCCTCGCCGTGCAGCCGCTATTTCCCGGTCTCTCTTCCACACAACTGCGTGCTGTACTCGACAGCGGCGTCCAGGGCCTGCTGCTGGAGTGCTATGGCAGCGGCACCGGCCCCTCGGACAACGCCGACTTCCTTGCCGCCCTGAACGAGGCCCATGCTCGTGGCGTGGTGCTGGCCGCCATCAGCCAGTGCCCGGAAGGCGCGGTGAAATTCGGTGTCTACGCCGCCGCCAGCCATCTTGCCCGTGCAGGTTTGACGTCATGCGCTGGCATGACCCGCGAAGCGGCGCTGGGCAAGCTCTTCAGCCTGCTGGGTGCTGGCCTGCCCCAGATGGAGGTGGAGCGCTGGCTGACGCTGGATCTCTGCGGAGAGATGGCCGGCTGAGTCGAGTGCCATGGCAAGGCCCCGGCACCTTGCCGGGGCTCTCCTGTCATTGCCCGTCAGAACAGGGGAAGGTCGTAGGTCAGGTAGAGGCGGTTTTCGTCGACGCCACGGCTGAAGGCGGAGCGATAGACGGCATTGCGCCAGACCAGGCCCAGGCCTTTCAGGGCGCCGTCCTGCAGCACGTATTTGATATCGGTGTCGCGTTCCCATTCGCGGCTTCCACTGCCCGTTACAGGCTCGGCATCCCGCCCCCTGAAATAGCGCGTCATCAGGCTCAGGCCGGGCAGGCGCAAGGCGGCGAAGTCATAGTCGTAACGCGCCTGCCAGGAAGTTTCGCCGGCTTCGGCGAAGTCGTTGTACTGGCCGAAGTTGATCAGGTAGGGATCGGCCCCATCCAGGTAGGGAAAGGCGCTGTCACCGCCCATGCGCTGGTAGCCCAGGCCGACGGCGTGGCCGCTGTGCAGGCGGTAGGTCAGCAGCCCGCTGAAGGCTTGGTTGTCGATGCGGCCGCCACGCACCGCGCCACTGTCCTTGCTGATCGAAAGGCGCAGGTCGGTTTCCAGGCTGGCCGCGCCTATCGGCAGCCGGCCCTTCAGGCCGAGGAAGTGCTGGTCGTAGACGTCCTCCAGCTCGCCGTAGTGGTAACTGCCGGTCCAACCCGGGGCGAACTGGTAATCCAGGCCCGCCAGTTTGAAATGGTCCGCCCGTGCGGCCGCGGCGAAGCGTTTGTTGCGATTGAACAGCGCCAGGTCGCTGGTGCCTGCCTCATTGCGTTGGCTCACCTCGTCGAGCCGCCCCAGGTTCAGCGTCAGCCGGTCCAGCTCGTTGGAGGTGAGCAGGCCGCCCTGGAACACCTGCGGGAACAGGCGGCCGAAGTTGGGTTGCACGCTGGGCAGCTTGGGCACCAGGGCGCCGACCTTCAGTTCCGTGCGGGAGAGGCGCAGCTTGGCGGTGGGGTCGAGGCGCGAGTAGTCGTCCGCCGCACGTCCATCATCCTGAACCGGCAGCAACCCGGTGCCGCTGCGGTCGCGGCCTGAATCCAGCTTGATGCCGAGCTTACCCAGGGCGTCGACGCCCATACCGACCGTGCCTGCGGTGTAGCCAGAGCGGTAGTCGAGCAGGAAACCCTGGGCCCACTCCTCGCTCCTGGATCGACCCGTGCCTTCGCGGAAGTCGCGGTTCATGTAGAAGTTGCGGACGGTCACGCTGGCCTTGCCGTCTTCGAGAAAACCGTCGGCCAGCGCCGGCCCACAGCAGCCGGTGAGAGTGGTCAGCAGGAAAACAGGGCCTTTCTTGTTCTTGTGCATGGGGGCTCTCCAAGGTTGCGGGTGCAGGCGCGCTTCATGCGCGCTCGATCACCATGGCCACGCCCTGGCCGACCCCGACACAGAGGCTGACCACGGCGTAGCGCAGGTTCCTGTGGTGCAGTGCCCGGGCGGCGGTCAGCGCCAGCCGCGCGCCGGAGGCGCCCAGCGGATGGCCGACGGCGATGGCGCCGCCATGGGGATTGACCCGCGGATCGTCGAAGGCGAGGCCCAGGGCTTTCAGGCAGGCGAGGACCTGCGGGGCGAACGCCTCGTTGATCTCGATCAGATCGATGTCATCCAGGGCGAGGCCGGCACGTTGCAGGGCGACCTGAATCGCCTGGACCGGGCCGATGCCCATGATCCTTGGCTCCACACCCACGGCAGCCGAGGCCAGGATGCGGGCAAGTGGCCTGACCCCGTGATGCTCGCCGATCTCGCGATTGCCGAGCAGCAGCACCGCCGCGCCATCGTTGATGCCCGAAGCGTTGCCTGCGGTGACCACGCCGCCGGGGAACAGCGTTGGCAGACGGGACAGGGCCGCAAGGTCCGATTGCGGACGCGGATGCTCATCGTGCGTGACGGTCAGCGTCTCGCCCTTGCGCCCGTGGGGTACTTCGATGGGCGCGATCTCGCCGGCGAAGAAGCCTGCCGCCAGTGCCACCTGGTAGCGCGCCTGGGACGCGGCGGCGAAGCGGTCCGCGTCCTCCCGGGAGATACCGAACTCATGGGCCAGGTTGTCGCCAGTCTCCGGCATGCCGTGATTGCCGTAACGCGCCACCAGCCGGGGATTGGCGAAGCGCGCACCAATGGTGCTGTCGAACAGGTCCTGGCTGCGGCTGAAGGCGCTTTCCGCCTTGCCCATGACGAAAGGCGCGCGCGACATGCTCTCGGCGCCGCCGGCCAGGTACAGCCGGCCTTCGCCGCAGGTGATGGCGCGCGCCGCATCGATCACCGCCGACAGGCCACTGGCGCAAAGGCGGTTCACCGTCTGTCCGGGCACCCGCCAGGGTAGGCCAGCGGCGAGCAGGGCGTGGCGCGCCAGGTTGCGGCTGTCCTCACCGGCCTGGTTGGTGCAGCCGAGGATGACGTCCTCCAGGTCGGCGGCGGAGAAGCCGGAACGTTCCAACACACTGGCCAGCAAGGTGCCGACCAGGTCATCCGGGCGCATCCGGGAGAGGGCTCCGGCGTGGCGGCCGAACGGGGTGCGCAGGCCGGAGTAGATATAGGCATCGAGCATGCTGGGTTCCTCGCGGAAATGGCTCAGGCGGGTAAAGGGTTTTCTGGCTGGCGCAGGGAAAGGCCCAGGCTGGCCCGGCGGCGCAGCCAGGGACTGGGGCGATACCGCGGGTCGCCACTGAGCGCGTGCATGCGCTCGAGGATGCGCAGCAGCCGCGCGGCGCCCAGCTGGTCGCCCCATTCCAGCGGCCCCTGTGGATAACCGAGTCCGAGGCGTACCGCCTGGTCGATGTCCGCCGGCGTGGCGATGCCCTGCTGGGCGATGTCGCAGGCCAGGTTGACGATCGAGGCCAGGGTGCGCTGGACGATGAAGCCGGCACTGTCGCGGATCACCGCCACTGCGGCGCCGTCGCGGGCGAACAGGGCATGGGCGGCGTCCCGCATGTCCGCGCGGGTCTGCGGGTTGAGCATCAGGCAGCGATGCCGCTCCAGGTCCGCGAGGGCATCGATGGCCACCACCCGCGCCGGGTCGACGGCGAAGCGCAGTGCAGCCTCGCTGGCGTCGTCGCCGAGTGGCGCGAGCAGGCACAGCGCCTGTGCGGAGGGTCGTTCGCCGGTTTCCAGCCCAGCGCCCAGGCTTTGCAGCAGCGCCTGCAGACGGACGCGGTCGGCCTCGTCATCGGCGCCCAGCCATACCGGTGGCATGGAATGGCAAATCGGCGCTGCCGGTGAGTCGTCCTGCGGCGCCGGGGCTTCACCAGCGTAATGGTAGAAGCCCCGGCCGCTCTTGCGGCCCAGGTGGCCCGCCGCGAGCATCTGCCGCAGCAGCGGATGGGGGCGGAAACGCGGCTCCTCGTACCACTGCCGGTAGACCGACTCCATCACCGGCAGGCTGACGTCCAGGCCGATCAGGTCGAGCAGTTCGAAAGGCCCCATGCGGAAGCCGGCACCTTCGCGCAGTACCCGGTCGATCTGCAGCACGCTGGCGACCTCCTCGCCCAGGATGCGCAGCGCTTCGGTGCCGAAGGCGCGTCCGGCGTGGTTGACGATGAAGCCAGGCGTGTCGCGGGCGCGCACCGGCTGGTGGCCCAGGACGCGGACCAGTGCCAGCAGGCGTTCACCCACATCGTTGCGGGTGGCCAGCCCGTCGATGACTTCCACCAGGCGCATCAGCGGCACCGGGTTGAAGAAATGCAGCCCGGCGACGCGGCCGGGATCGTGGCAGGCCGAGGCAATGGCGGTGATCGACAAGGACGACGTATTGCTCGCCAGGATGGCATCGCCGTCCAGCACCTCTTCCAGTTCGCGGAACAGCGCCTGCTTGGCCTCCAGCTGTTCGACAATCGCTTCCACCACCAGCTGGCTGCCATGCAAATCCTCCAGGCGCTCCACCACCTTGAGGTTCTGCACCGCATGCTTGGCCGCTTCAGTCGTCACGCGACCCTTTTCCACCTGCCTGGCGAGGATCGCCGCGATGCCGTCGCGGGCCTGCTGTGCCGCGCCGGGGCGTGCGTCGAACAGTTTCACGGCGAGCCCGGCCTGTGCGGCGAGCTGGGCGATGCCCTGCCCCATGGCGCCGGTGCCGACCACACCGACGCGGGTTATCGGTTGGCCGTTCATGTGCCCTGGTACTCCGGTGTGCGTTTCTCCAGGAAGGCGCGCATGCCTTCCTTCTGGTCCCGGGAGTCGAACAGCAGCTGGAAGGCCTTGCGCTCCAGCGCCAGGGCCGACTCCAGCGGCATGTCCATGCCGGCCTGGACCACCTCCTTGATCTGCGCCACCGCCAGCGGCGGCATGCCGGCGATCTGGCGCGCCAGCTCCAGGGCACGGGGCAGCACTTGTGCGTCGGCCACCACTTCGCTGACCAGGCCCAAGGCCAGCGCCTCCTCGGCGCGCACCCGGCAACCGGTGAGCAGCATGCGCATCGCCTGGAACTTGCCCACCGCGCGCAGCAGCCGCTGGGTGCCGCCGGCGCCGGGCATCACGCCGACCTTGATTTCCGGCTGGGCGAAACGGGCGGAGGTGCCGGCTACGATCAGGTCGCAATGCATCGCCAGCTCGCAGCCGCCACCCAGGGCGTAGCCGTTGACGGCGGCGATGACCGGCTTGGCACAGCGGGAAATCGCCTGCCAGTGGCGTTCGACGTGGCGCTGGTAGATCTGCAGGGCCGAGGCATCCACCAGCTCGCCGAGGTCAGCCCCGGCGGCGAAGACTGTGTCGCCGCCGGTGATGACGATCACGCGGGTTTCAGCGCAGTCGACCAGGCGCAGGAAGTGCCCGGCCAGTTCCTCGCGCAGGGCCATGTTCAGGGCGTTCAACACTGCCGGGCGATTCAGCCGCAGCAGGGCCACGCCCGCGTGCGGGCGCTCCAGCAATACCGTGGGTTCGGGGCGTACCGCCCCCTGGCCAGCGCTCATGGCGATCTCCAGTCATGCGGGTTCGGAAGAGGGCGGCCGAGAACCGGCCGCATGGGTTCAGCCGCGGACGATGCCGCGTTGCAGCAGGGTGTCGACCGCGGTGGGCGACAGGCCCAGCCCCGCCAGCACCTCACGGGTGTTTTCGCCCAGCGCCGGCGGCGCGCTGCGGTAGCTGGCGGGGGTGCGCGACAGCTTCACCGGAGAGGCGATGCCCCGGTACTCGCCCAGCTTCACCACCAGACCGCGATGCCGGGTATGCGGGTGCTCGACCACCCGATCCACCGTGGCGATGGCGCCGCAGGGCACGCTGAGACGGATCAGCCGTTCGGCCAGCTCGCGGCCGTCGTGTGCCGCCAGGTGGTTTTCCAGGGCCTGCTTGAGGGCCTGGCGGTTGACCGAGCGCTTGCCGTTGTCGGCAAAGCGCGGGTCGTCCAGCAGCGCCTCGGCGCCCAGGTACTGGCACAGCCGGGCGAACTGGCGGTCGTTGCCGACGGCGAGGAAGATCGGCTCGGTGCCGGTGCGGTAGCTGTCGTAGGGTGCGATGTTGGGATGGGCGTTGCCCGTGCGCTGCGGCGTGCGGCCGGAGGCGAAGTAGTTGGGCAGGTGCGGGTGCAGCAGGGAGATGCCGCAGTCGTACAGGGCGATGTCCGCCGACTGTCCGCGTCCGCTCGACTGGCGCTCGTTCAACGCCAGGAGGATGCCGATCACCGCGTTCAACCCGGTGACCATGTCGACGATCGGCAGGCCGATGCGCAGGGCCTCGCCCTGCGCTTCACCGTTCACGCTCATCAACCCGGCCATGGCCTGGATCGCCGCGTCGTAGCCCGGCAGCCCGCCGAGGGGGCCGTCGGCGCCGAAGCCGGACACCGCGCAGTGGATCAGGCGCGGGAAGCGCTCGCGGAGCACCTCCTCATAGCCGATGCCCCAGCGCGCCAGGGTGCCGGGCTTGAAGTTTTCCAGCAGGACGTCGGCGTCTTCCAGCAGCCGCAGCAGCAGGTCGATGCCTTCGGCTTTCGAGAGGTCGACGGCGATGCCCTTCTTGTTGCGGTTGACGCCCTTGAAGTAGGACGCCGTGTCGCCTTCGAAGGGCGGGCCCCAGCCACGAGTCTCGTCACCTGCGAGAGGTTCCAGCTTGATCACCTCCGCGCCGTGGTCGGCCAGCGCCTGGGAGCAGTAGGGGCCGCCCAGCACGCGGCTGAGGTCGATGACGCGGATGCCGCGCAGGGCGCCCTGTTCGTGCTGGATGTTCGGGTTGGTCATGATGGGCACCTCAGCGCGGCAGCAACTGCAAGGCTTCGTCCAGGCTCATGGGAACCTCGGCGGACAGCGGGGCGAGCAGGGCGCTGGCGGGTTCGGCTGCCGGGTTCAGCGGGTCCCGTGGCAGCAGCTTGTGGCGTACCACCAGCAGCGCCAGGGCCAGGCGGCGGTAGTCCGGTGCCAGGCGTTGCGCCTCCCAGGCCATGAAGATCGCCGTGGCGATGTGGTAGAGCGCGCTGCCGGCCTGGCGCACCTGCTCGTGGCGGCGCTCGGCGGCCACCTCGGCCATGGTCCGCGCCGCGCGGTCCAGCAGCTCGCGCAGGAGCGTCGTCACCGGCGCAGGCAGGTCGGCGTCGGCGAGCAGTTGCTGCAGGTGGCGCTGCAGGGGCGCCAGGGCATCCTCGCGGGTGATGGCGCGGGCGATGTCCAGCGCGACTATGTTGCTGGTGCCTTCCCAGATCGACCCCAGGTGGGCGTCGCGCACCAGGCGCGCATCGCTCCATTCCTCGATGTAGCCCACGCCGCCGCGCACCTCCATGGCGTCGCCGGTGACCCGGCGGGCGTCGCGGCAGGCGCGGAACTTGATCAGCGGGGTGAGGATGCGCACGCACTTCTGCGCCTCGGCATCGCCGCCATCGGCACGGGGCAGCAGGGTGGCGATCTGCATGAACATCGAACGCGCCTGCTCGGCGGGCAGCATCAGCTTCAGCAACTGGCGCTGCATCAGAGGCATGTCCGCAAGGTGCTTGCCGAACGCCAGGCGATTGCGCGCCACGTACAGGGCTTCGTTGACCGCACGGCGCATCAGCCCAGCGGCGCGCACGCCATTGGACAGGCGCGACATGTTCACCATGTCCGCCATCTGCTGGAAGCCTCTGCCGATCTCGCCGATCAGGTAGGCGCTGGCGCCTTCCAGGCTGATCTCGCCGCTGGCCATGGAGCGGGTGCCGAGCTTGTCCTTCAGGCGGACGATCCGATAGGCGTTGGGCGAGCCGTCCGGCCGGTGCTTCGGCAGCAGGAACAGGGTCACCCCGGCCATGCCTTCCGGCGCGCCTTCGGGGCGGGCCAGGACCATGGCGAGGTCGGCGTCCGGGTTGGAACAGAACCACTTCTCGCCGTACAGCTTCCATTCGCCGCCCTCCAGCCGCGCGCAGGTGCGGGTACGCGCCACGTCGGAACCGGCGGCCTGTTCGGTCATGTACATGGCGCCCTGGTAGAGGCTGTCGAAATCCTTCGAGGCCAGGGACGGCAGGTAGCGTTCCACCAGTTCCGGCGCGCCGTACTTGCGCAGGGTGCGGGTGAGCGAGTCGGTCATGCTGACCGGGCAGCAGAGGCCGAACTCGGCCTGCACGAAGAGGTAGGTGAGGGCGTACTTGATCAGTGGCGGCGGGCCGTCGGCGCGGTGGCTCATGGCAGCGAGGCCCAGTTCGGAGTAGGCCACCCGCTCCAGGGCGACGAAGTCCGGGTGCTTGATCACCCGCTGCAGGTCCTCGCCACGGCGGGTGCGGGCGGCCAGCACGGGCGGGTTCTTGTCGGCCGACAGGGCCAGGCGGTCCAGCTCGCCGCCGGCGCGGGCGCCGAGGCGTTCCAGTTCGGGCAGCCAGGGTTCGAGCACATCCTCGGGCAGATAGGCCGCCAGCAGGTGGGCCAGGGCCGGGTCGCAGGTGAAGAGGTTCATCCCGCTGCTGTCGGGAATGTTCAGGTCATCGCGGTTCTGGATTTCGGGCATGGCAGTCATGGCGTCACTCCGACTTGTTGTGCGCCGAGACTAGGAAGCCCTTCGATAAGTATCCAATACAATAAAAAGCACTTACGATAAGAAATTCGTATCGTCGCGAGAGCGGATCGTGGACCTCAAACAGCTGCGCTACTTTGTGGCGGTGGCCGAAGAACTGCATTTCGGCCGTGCCGCCGCGCGTCTTTTCATCTCCCAGCCGGCCCTGAGCTTCGACATCAAGAAACTGGAGGAGCAGTTGGGCATCCAGCTCCTGCAGCGCAACAACAAGTCGGTGAAGCTGACCGCCGCCGGCCAGGTGCTGCTGGAGGAAGCGCGCAACCTGCTGCTGCAGGCGGAACAGGCGCGGCGCCTGACCCTGCGTTCCGCCCAGGGCGCCCTCGGACGCCTGCGCGCGGGCTTCGTCAGCTCCATGCTCTATCGCGGCCTGCCGCAGGCAGTGGCGACGTTCGAGGCACGTTTCCCCGGCATGGAGGTGGTGCTGCAGGAGATGAACAGCGCCGAACAGGCCCAGGCGCTGCAGCGGGGGCAGATCGACATCGGCTTCGTGCATCGGGGCACCCTGCCGCCGGGCATCGACTCGGAGGCGTTGATCGCCGACCCCTTCGTCTGCTGCCTGCCACCCGGTCACCGCCTGGCGGACAGGGCGCGGATCGATCTGGCGGAACTGCGGGAAGACGCCTTCATACTGTTTCCGCGCCATGCCTCGCCCCACTATCACGACCTGATCATCGCCCGCTGCGTGGCCGCCGGCTTCAGCCCGCAGATCCGCCACGAGGCACGCCTCTGGCAGACCATAGTGGCGATGGTCGCGAAGGGCATGGGCGTTGCCCTGCTGCCGGAAACCCTCAGCCGCGCCTGGCGCCACGACGTGCACTGCGTGGAGATCGAACAGGCCGGCGCGCCATCGGAAATCCACGCCATCCTCGCCGAGGAGAACCCGCCGGAGGCGGCGCGGCAGTTCCTCGACATCCTCAAGGCCTGCCTGGACGACGGCACCGACCATACGGATTCGGTTATCAAGCCATAAAAACAAACGACTATTGCTTTCCCCGCCTCACTCCTAGACTCCCGTTCGACTCGAGTCTCAAGCCGTGCAACACCGCGTTACCCGCGCCTTCTCCGCCTTGTCCATGGGGGCGCGGGGGCGTTGCACCCGACAACAAGAACAATCGAGGTAGGGTCCATGCACCGCAGCAACTCAGCCAGCGAGAAGGAACAGCACCGGAAGGCCCGCAGGGCGGGCATCGCGTCTTTCATCGGCACCACCATCGAGTGGTACGACTTCTACATCTACGGCCTGGCCGCCGCCCTGGTGTTCGGCAAGGTCTTCTTCCCCTCCGACATGGACCCGGGCGTCGCCACGCTGCTGTCCTTCGTCACCCTCTGGTCCGGCTTCATCGCACGCCCCCTGGGCGGGGTGATCTTCGGCCATCTGGGCGACCGCATCGGACGCAAGACCACCCTGGTGATCACCCTGGTCATGATGGGGATAGCCACCACCTGCATCGGCCTGTTGCCCACCTACGCGGAAATCGGCATCTGGGCGCCCGTCGCGCTGGTGCTGCTGCGCGTGCTCCAGGGCATCGCGGTGGGCGGCGAGTGGGGCGGCGCCATCCTCATCGCCAGCGAAAGCGCGCCCAAGGGCAAGGGCATCCTCTACGCCGCCTTCGCCCAGCAGGGCTCGCCCACCGGCAATCTGCTGGCGACCCTGGTCTTCTTCGGCCTCAGCAGCCTGCCCACGTCCGAATTCATCCTTTGGGGCTGGCGCGTGCCCTTTCTGCTGTCGGCGGCCCTGGTGATAGTCGGCATGGTGATCCGCCTCACCCTGGAGGAATCCCAGGACATGCAGCGCCTGCTGCGGCAGAAGAAGACCGTGAAGCTGCCGATCATGGAAGTGCTGCGCAAGCATTGGCTGATCGTGCTGCTGGGCGCCGGTACCCTGCCGGTGATCCACGTCACCTACTTCAAGAGCACCTTCGCCCTGTCCTGGGCCACCAAGACCCTGGGTTACAGCCAGGGCACCTTTCTCAGCATCATCGTCATCGCCCTGGTGGTGCAGTTCTTCACCCAGCCGCTAGGGGCCCTGCTCACTTCCCGCATCGACATGCGCAAGGCTGTGGCGCTGATAGTGCTGCCGGAGTTCATCCTGATGCCGGCGATGTTCTTCGCCGTGGAAACCAAGGTGTTCTGGATCGCCGCGGTGGGCATGTGCCTGGCCACCATTCCCCACGCCATGTTCTACGGCGCCATCGGCGGCATCCTGGCACGCGCCTTTCCCACACGGGTGCGCTACTCGGGGCTGTCCCTGGCCTACCAGCTCTGCTCATTGCTGGTGGGCGGCGCCACTCCGGTGCTGGCTCAGTGGATACTCAACTCCACCGGCAGCATCAATGGCGTGGCCATGGCCTCGGCGAGCTACGCCATCCTGTCCCTGGCCTGCACCCTCGCCCTGCTGCGTATAACCGGTTTCCGGGCGAGCGACCTGTCCAGCGCGGAGCGGGCGGATGCCGAGGAATTCCAGGGCGGTGGCGCCGACTCGGCCGAACAGCAGGGACAGCCCGACCAGCCGAAGCCACAGCAGGCCCTGGCCTAGTCTCCGGCAACGCCCCGCGCCGCCGCGCGGCCGGGGCGTCAGCGCTGACTATCGCGCGGGGAGGGGCCGTCGAGCACTTCCCGGCATGCCGCCTTTCTCGCTGCGGCCAACAGGTCGCAGGCATCCGTCAGCAACAGCTGGGCCGCATCGGCGAAGTGCACCAGGTCACGCCCATCGGCTTGCCCGGGCGACATCGACGCCAGGCTGTGCAACAGGCCCCTGGCTGCATTCAGGCGCAGATCGGCGCACTCTTGCAGGTCGATATAGGAGCAGCTGCCATCGAGCAGGAGCACGGGCGTGGTGCCGGCATAGCCGGTCAGGGGAACAAGGTCGGGTAGGGCGCACCGCTCCGATGAGCTGCTTTGTGACGGAGGGGGTGGGAGGTGGGGGAAATCCGTGTGCATATGAAGCTCCAACTTGAAGTGAGAGCTACCACACTTCGCGGCCAAGCGAAGTTGGGTGGCAGCTGTACGCGGGTTGGCCGACCGGAAAGTTGGCATCCGGCACACCCGAAGGTGTCCCACGTACAGTTGCCATGACACGGCATCACAGATGCGGAAAGCATCTGTAATTGGTGTGGGACGCTGTACGCCAACTTGATCGACCGGCCAAGGTCGGCCACGGGACTGACCGTGACGGGCCGGACTATAGGCGGGGAAGGCAGGATTGAAAAGTGCGGAAAAGGGCAGATCGATCTTACTCGATCCCTCCAACCAGCCGTGCTTGGCGACTGCGGAGGAAGTGTTTTACAGCCCTCTGGTGGCAAATGGACCAAGGGCGGACGCGAGATTGAGCGTTAGCGCCGACGTAGGACGAACTGGTCCCCCGGAAATCTGGCAAGTCTTGCATGCTGTTTTAGACTGAAGGATTACCACCTGGAGATCTTCGTGCCGCTCGTAGTGCGCTGTCGCGGCGTGCAGCTGGTAGCGGACGAGACGCTTCGAGCGGTTCGGCTAATCCCCCATCAGCGACGTCCAGGTCCTTTTCGTTCCAAACAGGAGAAAGGACATGACGCATACCTGCATTCCCTCGCCAGCACAAAGGAATGGAATCGCGGTCGGGAAGGTGTTGTTTGCAAGCCTGGTTTTGGTCCTGCTGGCACTTGCCGAAAGGCCGGCGCACGGGCAGGTCTTGCTCACCGAGACGACATGGGGTGGGGCAGGAGCCGAAGTCGCAACCGCTGTCGCCGCGGCTGCCGACGGTAGCGCGTACCTCGTCGGTTCGACGGATAGCTTTGCCGTCGATGAGTTCAACCAGCCCGCCACGCGGATTTTCATCGTCAAGCTCTCGAATGGAGCGGTCGTCTGGCAGCGGATCTGGAACGGCCCGACCATCGTCGGGGTGACGGATGCGTCAGTGACGGTCGCTGCCGACGGTTCAGTCTACGTGGCCGGCATCACCGCAGACGGTGGCGGAGACGCCGTGTTGCTGAAATTCGCTCCGAACGGCGATCTGCTCTGGGAGCGGGCCTGGGGTGGTGGCGAGTCCGATAGCGCTGGCGCGGTAGCGACGGACAGCGACGGCTTCGTCTACGTCGCGGGCCGGACAACCAGCTTCGGCCCGAACTCCGCCGGGGTGTTCGTCCTGAAGTTCGATCCGGCGGGCGAGCTTGTCTGGCAACGGCTCTGGGACGATGCCGCCGGCTTCGAGGCGATGGCCGTCACGCCGGACGGCAGTATCTATGCGGCCAGCTCGAGACTGCGGCCCGACAGCAATTTTTCCCAGTTCGACGTGATGGTGCTGAAGCTGACGTCAGTGGGCGACCTGTCCTGGGCACGGACGTACGGCGCAGGTGAGGTCGTGGATGCGCGCGGCGGAATGGCCGCCGCCGCGGATGGGTCCATATACACCGCTGGCGCCATCCAGGCGGCGAAGGGCGGCATCATCGGCATCGCCGCGCTGGTGCTGAAGATCGGCTCCGATGGCAGCTTGTTGTTCGGCAGGGAATGCTGCACCAAGGGCGGCGACACCGGTGAAGGCATTGCGGTGGTGCCCGACGGCTCGGTGCTTCTCGCCGGAACGACGACGGTGTTGGGCGTCGGCTTCCAGGATGCATTCGTCGCACGCCTGGAAGCGACGGGCAAGAAGGTGACGGCAGCGGCAACCTGGGGTGGCACCGACTTCGAGACCGGCGGCGGGGTTGCGGCTGCGGCCGACAACACGGTGCTGCTTGCAGCGACGACGAGCCAGGCCCCGCCGTATTCGCTGCTGGAGGCGTCGCTGAAACTGTCCTCGCCGAAATTCACCGTCGCGACCCCTGCGGGAGCGCTCGTGGATCCGGAAGGCACGGTTACGATTCCGACACACGGGGCGTCCACACCGGCCGGCAGCACGACCTACAGCGGAAACTTCGAGTCGGCACTCATTCGGCTCATGCTGCCGTAACGGGTCACCGTTGCCAGAACCGTGCGGACCGGAAAAGCGGACAGATTTACTTTTCTTACTCAAAAACAAAGGCCCCAGGATTTCTCCAGGGGCCTTGTCATATATGGCGCATCCGGCGGGATTCGAACCCACGACCCCTGCCTTCGGAGGGCAGTACTCTATCCAGCTGAGCTACGGATGCGTATGGGGGCGCCATGATACCGATGTCGCGCCTCGGCGTCCATGCGGCAAAGTCTTGTTCGCAATGTTGAACGATGGTGCTGCGTCTGGTCATCTTTGATCAGGATTTCGACAAACAGTACCGACTTTTTGTTGATTTTATCGAACGGGCTATTGCCCTTCACTTTCCCGAGCCCTAGGATTCGTTTGAGATTTCAAACGCCCACGTGCCCCTCCATGAGCTGGGCCGTTTCAACCGACTCCGTGCCGGCCGATTGCGCATCGACCGAAGAACCACAACCTGCCCCGGCGCCCCTGTAACGCCGGCGTGAAGGAGACCGAGATGCAATTGAAAGACGCCAAGCTGTTCCGCCAGCAAGCCTATATCGATGGCACCTGGCTGGACGCCGACAGTGGCCAGACCATCAAGGTCAACAACCCGGCCACTGGCGAAATCATCGGCACGGTGCCGAAGATGGGCACCGCCGAGACCCGCCGCGCCATCGAGGCCGCCGAGCGTGCTCTGCCGGCCTGGCGCGCGCTGACCGCCAAGGAGCGCGCCAACAAGCTGCGTCGCTGGTTCGAGCTGCTGATGGAGAACCAGGACGACCTGGGCCGCCTGATGACCATCGAGCAGGGCAAGCCGCTGGCCGAAGCCAAGGGCGAGATCGCCTACGCCGCTTCCTTCATCGAGTGGTTCGCCGAGGAAGCCAAGCGCGTCTACGGTGACGTGATCCCCGGCCACCAGCCGGACAAGCGCCTGATCGTGATCAAGCAGCCGATCGGCGTGACCGCCGCCATCACCCCGTGGAACTTCCCCGCCGCGATGATCACCCGCAAGGCCGGCCCGGCCCTGGCCGCCGGCTGCACCATGGTGATCAAGCCCGCGTCCCAGACCCCGTACTCCGCCCTGGCCCTGGTCGAGCTGGCCGAGCGCGCCGGCATCCCGAAAGGCGTGCTCAGCGTGGTCACCGGCTCTGCCTCCGAAGTGGGTGGTGAGCTGACCAGCAACCCGGTGGTGCGCAAGCTGTCCTTCACCGGCTCCACCGAGATCGGCCGCCAACTGATGGCCGAGTGCGCCAAGGACATCAAGAAGGTATCCCTGGAGCTGGGCGGCAATGCCCCCTTCATCGTCTTCGACGACGCTGATCTGGACGCCGCCGTGGAAGGCGCGCTGATCTCCAAGTACCGCAACAACGGCCAGACTTGCGTCTGCGCCAACCGCCTGTACGTGCAGGACGGCATCTATGACGCCTTCGCCGAGAAGCTGAAGGCCGCCGTGGCCAAGCTGAAGATCGGCAACGGCCTGGAAGACGGCACCACCACTGGCCCGCTGATCGACGAGAAGGCCGTGGCCAAGGTCCAGGAACACATCGCCGACGCCGTGAGCAAGGGCGCCAAGCTGCTCGCCGGTGGCAAGCCGCACGCCCTGGGTGGCACCTTCTTCGAGCCGACCATCCTGGTGGACGTGCCGAAGAGCGCCGCCGTGGCCAAGGAAGAGACCTTCGGCCCGCTGGCCCCGCTGTTCCGCTTCAAGGACGAGGCCGACGTCATCGCCATGGCCAACGATACCGAGTTCGGCCTGGCTTCCTATTTCTACGCCCGTGACCTGGGCCGCGTGTTCCGCGTGGCCGAGGCCCTGGAGTACGGCATGGTGGGCATCAACACCGGCCTGATCTCCAACGAAGTGGCGCCCTTCGGCGGCGTGAAGGCCTCGGGCCTGGGCCGCGAAGGTTCCAAATACGGCATCGAGGACTACTTGGAGATCAAGTATCTCTGCCTCGGCGGTATCTGATCCAAAGAAGGGGCAAGGCGCGAAAGAGCGCGCGGCGCCCCAGCTCCAACCCTTGAAGAAAACGGGCCTCCGGCAAGCCCTCGCAGTCGATCATCGTATGCTGCGAAGGCCCCTGCCGGGGGCATTCATCCTTGAGACTGCGCCGCCCGATGAGCGGCCGTGAGGAACTTATGAGCAAGAACGAATCCCTGCTGAAACGCCGTGCTGCTGCTGTTGCCCGCGGTGTCAGCCAGATCCACCCGATCGTCGCCGAGCGCGCCGAGAACGCCACCGTCTGGGACGTCGACGGTCGCGAGTACATCGACTTCGCCGGCGGCATCGCCGTGCTGAACACCGGCCACCTGCACCCGAAAGTGGTCGAGGCCGTCCAGGAGCAGCTGACCAAGCTGTCCCACACCTGCTTCCAGGTGCTGGCCTACGAGCCCTACATCGAGCTCTGCGAAGAGATCGCCAAGCGCGTACCGGGTGACTTCGCCAAGAAGACCCTGCTGGTGACCTCTGGCTCCGAAGCCGTCGAGAACGCCGTGAAGATCGCCCGTGCCGCCACCGGCCGCGCCGGCGTGATCGCCTTCACCGGCGCCTACCACGGCCGCACCATGATGACCCTGTCGCTGACCGGCAAGGTGGTGCCGTACTCCGCCGGCATGGGCCTGATGCCCGGTGGCGTGTTCCGCGCCCTGGCTCCGTGCGAACTGCACGGCATCAGCGAAGACGAGTCCATCGCCAGCATCGAGCGCATCTTCAAGAACGATGCCCAGCCCCAGGACATCGCGGCCATCATCATCGAGCCGGTCCAGGGCGAGGGTGGCTTCTACGTCAACTCCAAGCCTTTCATGCAGCGCCTGCGCGCCCTGTGCGACCAGCACGGCATCCTGCTGATCGCCGACGAAGTGCAGACCGGCGCTGGCCGTACCGGCACCTTCTTCGCCACCGAGCAACTGGGCGTGGTGCCTGACCTGACCACCTTCGCCAAGTCCGTTGGCGGTGGCTTCCCGATCTCCGGCGTGACCGGCAAGGCCGAGGTCATGGACAGCATCGCTCCCGGCGGCCTGGGCGGCACCTATGCCGGCAGCCCGATCGCCTGCGCCGCGGCCCTGGCCGTGCTGAAGGTGTTCGACGAAGAGAAACTGCTGGAGCGCAGCCAGGCCGTGGGCGAGCGCCTGAAGGCCGGCCTGTGTGAAATCCAGGCCAAGCACAAGGTCATCGGTGACGTCCGTGGCCTGGGTTCGATGGTCGCCATCGAGCTGTTCGAAGGCGGCGATGAAAGCAAGCCGGCTGCCGAGCTGGTTGGCAAGATCGTTGCCAGGGCCCGGGAGAAGGGCCTGATCCTGCTGTCGTGCGGTACCTACTACAACGTCATCCGCTTCCTGATGCCGGTCACCATTCCCGACGCGCAACTGGACAAGGGCATTGCCATTGTCGCCGAGTGCTTCGACGAACTGGCCTGATCCCTCAGGTAGTGAAAAGAGACCCGCTTCGGCGGGTCTCTTTTTGCCTGGAAGATCGGTCAGGCCTGCTTTCGCGAATGAATTCATCCTCACAGGAAAAGCGCCGAGCCAACCGCCGGCACGGACTGCCCCCTCTCCCTTCAGGGAGAGGGTTGGGGAGAGGGCAAACCGGTGGCGGAGTTCCCCGGGCAGGCCTGCGGCCCGCATCGCGAATGAATTCACCCCTACAGGAAGAGCGCCCTCGACCTTGGTCTATACCACTATCCGGCGCCCAGGCCCCGGTTTAGACTGCGCGCCTTCAATTCTGACGACGCATTCGGCCTTCCCTTCCGCCCGTCGAGGTATCCATGTCTGCCCACGCCAAGGTCCCTACCATCCCGAGAGCCAAGGCGAAGCCCAGGACGGAGGTGCTGCTGGTCGCCGGGGGCTGGAAGATGCGGGAATGGCCCGCTGCCCCGGTGTTGACTAGTCTGCTGAAAGGCTCGTGCGTCGTGCGGGCTGCAAGGGACGTTTGCCGGGAGTTGCAACGGAGCCGGATAACCGAGGCCATGTATGGCTGATCTCGACCAGGCACCCAGGGTGCTGATTGCCGATGCCGATCGGTGGAGCGCCGACCTGCTCGTCGAACTGGTGCGCAACGCGCGCTGCGATGCACAGCTGGAGGTGCTGCAGGACAGCCACAGCGTGCTCGAGCATTGCCGCGACGGCTGGCCCGACCTGCTGATAGTGGACTACGGCCTGCCGGGAATCGGCGGCTTGGAGCTCCTGCGTGAAGTCCGGCGCCAGCGCCGCCATCCCCAGGTGCCCTTTTTCCTCATCACCGACCGGGTGGATGCCACCAGCGTAAGGGCCGCGCTGCCATTGGCGCCCACTGCCTACCTGGCCAAGCCCTTCAACGCGGAGAACCTGTTGCAGCGCCTGCGCAACCTGTTGCTGGCGCCGGGCCAGGAAGTGAGCTGTCCGTTGCCTTCCGCTTCGCCCCTGCAATCCCTGGAGGAGTATCTGGCCGAGGGGCGCGAGTCGGCCGCCGGCGCGCCGCTGCTGAACAGCGTGCACCAGGCGCTGGAGAGGGCCCTGCAAGCCCATCGACTCGACCTCGATGAACTGGAGCCGCTGTTCCACCAGGACCCGCAGCTCACCGGTCAGTTGATCGCCGCTGCCAACAGCGCCGCCCAGCACCGGGGAAGCACCTGCCAGACCCTGCGCCAGGCACTGGCGCGGTTGGGTTCGCAGCACAGCGTCAACCTCGCCCTGGGCCTGGCCCTGCAACGCAGTGTCGGTCTGAGCGACCCCTTGCTGCTGCCTCACGGCGAGCGTCTGTGGAGCCAGTCCCAGCGCACCGCCGAGCTGGCGCGCCGGCTGGCGCAATACCTGGAGGGGGACGCAGAGCGCTGCTACACCGCCGGGCTGCTGCACCTGCTGGGCGACCTGGCGGTGCTGCGCAGTATCCAGAGCTGGCGTGACCTGGGAGGCGAGGCGCTGACCGCGGAGCAGGTGGAGGCTGCGCTGCGCCAGCATGCCGCGCCATTCGGTTCGGCCCTGCGCACCCGCTGGCGCCTGCCCCTGGAGTTGCGCCAGTTGATCGCCGCGGCGTTCCACCTGGGGGGCGGCGTCTACTCGCGGGATGCCCTCATCCTGCACGTCGCCAGGCTGGCCGCCGAGCTGCCCGATGATCAGGACGTCTACAGCCTCGCCGGGCACAAGGCGGCGCGCATGCTCCGCCTGGACGCCGGGCTGCTGGCCTCCCTGCCCGGACTGGGAGCCGGCGGCTAGGCCAGCGCCTCGGCGACGAAGTCCAGCCGGTCCTGGCCGAAGAACATCTCCGCCCCGACGAAGCAGGTAGGTGCGCCGAACACCCCGCGCTTCACCGCTTCCTCGGTGGCGGACTTGAGTGCTTGCTTGACCTCCGGTTCGCTCACCAGGGCGAGAAAGGCCTGCGGGTCGAACCCGGCCGAGTCCAGGGTGGCCGCCAGCACCGCCGGGTCGCCGAGGTTGCGCTTGTCCTGCCAGAGCGCCTTGAACATCGCTGCCAGGTAGGCCTCGAAGCGTTCCGGCTGGCGCAGCTGGATGCCGATGGCGCCGCGCATCAGGGTCAGGGTGTTGATCGGGAAATGCGGGTTGAATTCCAGCACCACGCCATAGCGGCGGGCGAAGCGCTGGAAGTCCATGAGGGTGTAACGGCCCTTGGCCGGCACCTCGACAGGGGATGAGTTGCCGGTGGCCTGGAACACACCGCCCAGCAGCATGGGGCGGTACTGCAGCCGGGCGCCGGCCTTGGCGCAGATGGCGGGCAGCTGGGTCCAGGCCAGGTAGGTGCTGGGGCTGCCCAGGTCGAAGAAGAATTCGACGGTCTTGGTCATGGTTTTTCCCTTGCGTGTTCTCTGAATTCTTGCGGCCGAGCGAGCGCCGCCAACGCAGCATGGGCTTCGCGCAGCCGGCCGTGGCACCGCTACCAGCGTTCCATCCAGGGGCGAAGGTCGAGTTCGAAGGTCCAGGCGTCCCGCGGCTGGCTGTGCAGGTACCAGTAGTTGTCGGCGATGTGTCCGGGGTCGAGGATGCCGTCCTGGTCCTTCAGCGCATAGCGCTCGGGGAAGGTCTCGCGGATGAACTCGGTGTCGATGGCGCCATCCACCACCACGTGGGCGACGTGGATGTTCCGCGGACCCAGCTCGCGGGCCATGCTCTGGGCCAGGGCGCGGATGCCGTGCTTGGCCCCGGCGAAGGCGGCGAAACCGGCGGCGCCGCGCAGGCCGGCGGTGGCGCCGGTGAAGAGGATGGTGCCGCGCTCGCGGGCGACCATGCGCCTGGCCACCGCCTGGCTGGTGAGAAAGCCCGAGAAGCAGGCCATCTCCCAGATCTTGAAGTACTTGCGCGGGGTCTCGTCGAGGATGCTGCAGGGCACGTTGGCGCCGATGTTGAAGACGAAGGCTTCGATCGGGCCGATATCCCGCTCGATGCTTTCCACCAGTTCCGCGACCTCCTCTTCCTTGCGCGCATCGGAGCCGAAGCCGTGGGCCTCGAAGCCCTCGGCGCGGATGGCGTCCACCAGCGGCTGCAGCTTGTCGGCGTGGCGCCGGGTCACGCAGGCGACATAACCCTCGCGGGCAAAACGCCGGGCAATGGCGCCGCCCGTGGCGTCGCCGGCACCGACCACCAGTACGACTTTCTTGTTCTTCGTTTCGCTGACCATGCTGTTCACCTTTGCTGAACGATCGTTAGCTGAACGGACGTTATGCTATGCTCGCCAACGCGTCAAGCCAGTCCCAGCGGAGGTCGTCGTGCGTTATTCAGCCACCCACAAGGAAGAAACCCGGCAGAAGCTGCTGGAAAGCAGCGGCGCCATCGCCAAGCGCGGTGGCTTTTCCACGACCGGCGTCGACGGCCTGATGAAAGCCATCGGCCTCACCGGCGGCGCCTTCTACAGCCATTTCCCCTCGAAGAACGACCTCTTCACCGCCATCGTCCAGCGCGAGCTGTCCCAGAGCCTGATCGGCGCCGTCTCCCGCGAGGAGGGCTTCTCCCGCGACAAGCTGGAGCGCTGTCTGGCGCGTTATTTGAGCATGGCCCATCTGCAGAACCCCGAGACGGGTTGCGCCATTCCGGCCCTGGGCGCGGAAATCGCCCGCGCCGACCTCGCGGTGCGCGAGGAGGCCGAGCACTGGATGCTGCAGCTGCAGCGAGCCTGGGCGGACATCCTGGGCAGCGGCGAGCTGGCCTGGGCACTGCTTGCCCAGTGCGTCGGCGCCCTGGTGGTGGCGCGCATGCTGGCCAGGGAGGAGACCCAGGCGGAGGTGCTGGAGGCCAGCCGCCAGGTCCTCGGGCAGATGGTGTTGAAACCACTGGAATCCTGAGCCGGGCCGGTTGCCTGGCGTGGTTCGGCTAGAGTTGTTCCCAGCTCCCACTCCGAGAGGGATGTCATGGGCAATTACCTTTCGCCCGGCCTCGTGCTGGCCGGCCTCTGCTGCGCGTTGGCGGCCGCTCCGGTCCTGGCGGACTCCCTCGCCAGCCGCGCGACCCTGCTGGAAGACAGCCATTTCCTGCGTGACGCCGCGTCCGAGCGCATCCAGCAGATCCGCTTCTCCTTCCGCGAGCCGCCCCTGGACGAGGGGCAGGTGCCGGCCTGGGCCCGCGCCTTCGGCAGCCAGGGTTCGGTGGACGCCGACCATCGTGCGCCGCGCCGGGAGCGGGATATCGGCGGGCTGCTGCTGGGTAGCGAGCGCAAGCTGGGCACCTGGCTGGTCGGAGGAATGGGCGGCTATTCGGCGACCGCGGTGGACGTGCAAGGTGCGGATGCGGATATCCACAGCCTGCACCTGGGGGCCTACGCCGGTACCAAGATCTACAACCAGATCGGCGTGAAACTGGGCGCCGCCTGGAGCGGCCACAACGGTGACAGTCGCGCCGCCGATGCGGACAGCGGCCAGGCGTTCGGCGAACTCAGCTATTCCCTGGATTTCCGCGACTTCAGCGTCGAGGGCTTCGGCGAACTGGCCTATGTGCGGCTGGACAGCGATTCCCTCGGCACCCTCGACAGCCAGCGCGACGAAATCGGCTACAGCACCTTCGGCCTGCGGGGCGCCACGCGCATCGACCTGGAGTCCGGGCGGCGCCTGACCGCGCGCATCAGTTCGGGCTGGCGCCACGCGTTCAGCGACAGTCGCCTCGAGGACGAAAGCGGCGCCGCCGTGGCCCTCTCCGATGACGCCATCCGCCTGGATATGGGCCTGGACTACCAGCTCACCGAGCAGGCCTACGCGGGGCTCTTCTACAACGGCACCTATGCCGAGGATGGGCGGGACAATGGCCTGACGGCGCGGGTGAGCCTGAGGTTCTGAGGGCAATGTGGGGCAGCGGATTGGCACTGTCCTGTAGGGGCGATTTCAATCGCCAAGCGGACCGCAGGTTCGCCCTGTGGCCCGCGGAAGGGGGCAGCTGCGCCGCCCTTGGCGAATGAATTCGCCCCTTCTATGAAGCTCTCGGTGTCAAGGGCTGCTCCGCCGATTCGGACTTGAGGGTTCGCATCAACGCAGCGGGGTACGCTGT
>NZ_JBHSOU010000011.1:0-31781 GCF_042656385.1 Pseudomonas sp. GCM10022186 | reverse complement strand
TGTTGCTCGGCACTCTTCACCGGCACGTAGTGCATGCCGGGTCGGCTGGCCGCTTCACAGATCGCCTCGGCGTCATGCGCATCATGCTTGTCGCCTTTGACGTAGGGTTTGACGAACTGCGGCGCGATCAAGCGGACCTCATGCCCCAGCTGGCGCAATTCACGGGCCCAATAGTGCGCACTGCCACAGGCCTCCATCGCCACCAGGCACGGCTCCAGCCGCCGGAAGAACTCCCGCATCTGGGCGCGCTTGAGCTGCCGGCGGCACTGCACCTGCTCGTGACTGTCGACCCCGTGAAGCTGAAAAACCTGCTTTGCCAGATCGACGCCAATACGTTTAAGTTTCATCTGGACTCCCCCTCCGGGACTGTTTGCTCGCAACCTCAGTCTGGCGCACCGACGCCGAAGGAGGGAGGAGTCCATTTCATTGCCCTATGCACTTTCTCGCCCTGGCGCGGGAAGTGGGGGAGGGTAGGCTGGGCTGAGGCACGAAGCCCAACGTATCGGGGGCGCCGGCGCGTTGGGCCTCACTGCGTTCGGCGCCAACCTACAGGGACCGTCCATCCAAAATCCACCAATGCCACTATCGGCGTACTTTGCCTAACCGCCATCTAGCCTTCGCAATCCTTGCCTAGCATCACTCTCGTCGAGCCGTGCCCCCGGGCACGCCAACCGCTTAACGAGGTTTTGCCATGTCCCATTCCGACCAGCACACCACCCATATGCGGGTGCGTGATATCCACAAGCGCTTCGGCCACTTCACTGCCCTGGGCGGGGTGAGCCTGGATATCGCCGAGGGCGAGCTGGTGTGCCTGCTGGGGCCGTCCGGCTGCGGCAAGACCACGCTGCTGCGCTGCATCGCCGGGCTGGAGCAGCAGGACAGCGGCAGCCTGCACATCGGGGCGCGGGACATTTCGCGCCTGCCGCCCCAGGCCCGTGACTACGGCATCCTGTTCCAGTCCTACGCGCTGTTCCCCAACCTCACCGTCGAGCAGAACATCGCTTATGGCCTGGCCGGTAGCAGCCGCGAGCAGGCTCGCGCGCGGGTTGCCGAGATGCTGGCGCTGGTGAGCCTTGCCGGCAGCGAGAAGAAGTTCCCCGGCCAGCTCTCCGGTGGCCAGCAGCAGCGCGTGGCCCTGGCCCGCGCGCTGGCACCGGCACCGTCGCTGCTGCTGCTGGACGAGCCGATGTCGGCGCTGGACGCCCGCGTCCGCGAGCATCTCTGCACCGAGTTGCGCCAGCTGCAGAAGCGCCTGGGCATCACCACCCTGATGGTCACCCACAACCAGGACGAGGCCATGCTGATGGCCGACCGCATCGCGGTGATGAACCAGGGTTGCGTCGAGCAGTACGGCACCCCGCAGGAGATCTACCGCCAGCCGGCCACGCCCTTCGTCGCCGAGTTCGTCGGCCAGGGCAACTGGCTGCCTTTCGAGTCGCGCCGGAACGGCCATGCCCGCGTCGGTGACCTGGACCTGCGCCTGCCCGAATCCGCCGGCGATGCCGCCAGCGGCCGCGTGTTCTGCCGCCCCGAGGCCATCGCCATCAACCCCTCCGAGCAGCAGGACAACCGCTTCCGCGCCCAGGTGCGGGAGATCACCTTCCTCGGTAACCGCTGCCGCATGAGCTTCGAGCTGGAACAGCTGCCGGGCCACCCGCTGCTCGCTGAGCTGGACCCCGAGAGCCTGCCGCGCCTGGGCACCCCGGACATCTGGGTGGCCCTGCCGTCCCGCAGCCTGCAGGTGTTCGCTTGAGATGGACGCCGTGATCAAGCTGGACAAGCCCCAGGCCAAGGGTGCCCTGCGCGCCGACCTGGGCGACCGCCTGTTCGTGCAGGGCGGCAAGTACCTCTTCCTCGGCCTGCTGACCCTGGCGGTGCTGCTGCCGCTGCTGGCCATCTTCTGGCGCGGTTTCAGTGGTGATGCAGGGCAGGGCGGCGGTCTCGCTGCGGCCCAGGAGTTGTTCGCCAGCGCCAACTTCCACTGGCTGCTGGGCAACAGCCTGAAGGTGTCCCTCAGCGTGGCCGCCATCGTGGTGCCTAGCGCCTACCTGTTCGCCTACGCCCTGCAACGCACCCTGATCCCGGCCAAGGGCCTGTGGCGGGGGATTTCGCTACTGCCGCTGCTGGCGCCGTCGATGCTGCCGGGCATCGCGCTGATCTACCTGTTCGGCAATCAGGGCCTGCTGCGCGACTGGCTGCCGGACAATATCTACGGCTTCTGGGGCATCGTCCTGGGCCAGGCCATCTACACCTTTCCCCATGCGCTGATGGTGCTGATTTCCGCCCTCGGCATGGCCGATGCGCGCCTGTTCGACGCCGCCGCCAGCATGGGCGCCGGCCCCTGGAAGGCCTTCCGCAGCATTACCTGGCCGGCCACCCGCCAGGCGGTGTTCGCCGCCTTCTGCCTGGTGTTCACCCTGTGCATCACCGACTTCGGCGTGCCGGTGGTGGTCGGCGGCGACTACCAGGTGCTGGCACTGGAGGCCTACAAGGCCGTGGTCGGCCAGCAGCAGTTCGGCCGTGGCGCGCTGATCGGCATGGTCCTGCTGGTGCCGGCGCTGCTCAGCTTCGGCGTCGACGCCTGGCTGCGCCGCCGCCAGGGCGAGGCCATGAGCGGCCGCGCCCAGGTCTTCCACCCGGCGCCGTCCAAGGTTCGCGACGCCTGCTTCCTGGCCCTGGTGCTGGTGGTCTGCGCCGTGCTCCTGCTGGTGCTGGGCATGGCGGTGTACTCCTCGCTGGTGAAGTTCTGGCCCTACAACCTGTCGCTGTCCCTGCGCCACTACGCCTTCGAGGAAACCGCCGGCGGCGGCTGGCTGGCCTACCGCAACAGCCTGACCCTGGCCACCTGCACGGCGATCTTCGGCGGCGCACTGATCTTCACCGGCGCCTACCTGATGGAGAAGACCCGTGGCCAGCAGTGGCTGAACCAGGCGCTGCGCCTGCTGAGCTTCGTGCCCATGGCGGTGCCCGGCTTGGTGCTCGGCCTCGGCTACGTGTTCTTCTTCAACCTGCCGGGCAACCCGCTGCATTTCCTCTACGGCAGCATGACCCTGCTGGTGGTCTGCTCCATCGCGCACTTCCTCACCACCGCGCAGATGACCGCCACCACCGCCCTGCGCCAGCTGGGCGGCGAGTTCGAAGCCGCCGCGCTGTCGCTCAAGGCCCCGCTGTGGCGCCACTACCTGCGGGTGACGCTGCCGATCTGCCTGCCGGCGCTGCTGGATATCGTCCGCTACCTGTTCGTCTCGGCCATGACCACGGTGTCCGCCGCCATCTTCCTCTACAGCCCGGACAGCATCCTCGCCGCCGTGGCCGTGCTGAACATGGACGATGCCGGCAACGTCGGCGGCGCCGCCGCCATGTCCACCCTGATCCTGCTCACCTCCGCCGTGGTGTCCCTGCTGCTGGCCTGGGCCTCGCGCGGCCTGCTGCGCCGCTCCCAGGCCTGGCGCAGCCACTGAACAACCAAAAACCGCAAGCCAACCCCGACAAGGAGCTTTTCATGTTCAAACGTCTCGCCCTCGCCGCCGCCGTGATGGCCGGCTTCAGCCTCCAGGCCCAGGCCGCCACCGAGCTGACGGTCTACACCGCCCTGGAAGCCGAACAGCTGTCGGCCTACAAGAAGGCCTTCGAAGCGCAGAACCCGGATATCGAGATCAAGTGGGTGCGTGATTCCACCGGCATCATCACCGCCAAGCTGCTGGCCGAGAAGGACCGTCCGCAGGCCGACGCCGTGTGGGGCCTGGCCGCGTCCAGCCTGGCCATCCTCGATGCGCAGGGCATGCTGGAGAAGTACGCGCCCAAGCACCTGGAGAGCATCGGCGCCAACTACCGCGACGCCGCCAACCCGCCGGCCTGGGTCGGCATGGACGTGTGGGCCGCGACCATCTGCTTCAACACCGTGGAAGCCGAGAAGCAGGGCCTCTCCAAGCCGGTGAGCTGGGAGGACCTGACCAGGCCCGAGTACAAGGGCAAGATCGTGATGCCCAACCCGGCGTCCTCCGGCACCGGCTTCCTCGACGTCAGTGCCTGGCTGCAGACCTTCGGCGAGCAGCAGGGCTGGGCCTACATGGATGGCCTGCACCAGAACATCGGCCAGTACGTCCACTCTGGCTCCAAGCCGTGCAAGCTGGCCGCCGCCGGCGAGTTCCCCATCGGCATCTCCTTCGAATACCCGGCCGTGCAACTGAAACGCCAGGGCGCACCGCTGGACATCGTCCTGCCCAAGGAAGGCCTGGGCTGGGAAATCGAGGCCACCGGCATCGTCAAGGGCACCGACCAGCTGGAAGCGGCGAAGAAGCTCGCCGACTTCTCCTCCAGCCCCGCCGCCATGGAGCTGTACAAGGAAAACTTCGCCGTGCTCGCCGCCCCCGGCATCGCCAAGCCGCAGACCGAACTGCCGGCCGACTACGAGCAGCGCCTGATCAGGAACGACTTCGCCTGGGCCTCGCAGAACCGCGACCAGATCCTCGCCGAATGGCGCAAGCGCTACGACGGCAAGTCCGAGAAGCTGCCGCAGCAGTAAGGCGCGACGCCGACGGTTCCCTCTCCCCAACCCTCTCCCTGAAGGGAGAGGGGGCTGATCGGTGCAACGATTAACAGGGGTTCGCGCTGGGACTTCTGGAGCGAACCCGGACTGGATTCCTGGATGAACGTGTCGTCCGCCCCGCGCTGGGGCGACCCCCTCTCCTTCAGGGAGAGGGCGGGGGAGAGGGGATGTGACACCAGGAGAACCCCATGCCCCTGCAAGACACCGATATCGCCATAGTCGGCGCCGGCATCCTCGGCCTTTCCCACGCCTACGCCGCCGCCCGGCGCGGCCTGCGCGTCAGCGTCTTCGAACGCAGCGCCACGCCGCTGGGCGCCTCGGTGCGCAACTTCGGCCAGGCCCTGGTCACTGGCCAGCCGCCGGGTCCCATGCATGCCCTGGCCCGCGACAGCCGTGAGATCTGGGGCGGCTGGGCCGAGGCCGGCGGTTTCCACATCCGCCGCAACGGCTCGCTGCTGTTCGCCCGCACCCGTGCCGAGGAGGAACTGCTGGAAGCCTTCTGCGAAGTGCGTGCACCGGAGCACGGCTACCACGTCGAGCTGCTGCGCGGCGAACGCCTGCACGATCTCTACCGGGGCCAGTTCAGTCACCACCGCGCCGCGTTGCTGGGCCTGGACGACCAGCAGATCTACTCCCGCGAGGCCGTTCCCGCGCTGGTGGAGTACTTGCGTCGTACCCATGGCGTCGAATTCCATTTCTCCACCCTGGTGCGCGACCTCGAGCCCGGAGTTATCCACAGCACCAGGGGCCGTTGCCGTGCCGAGCAGATCATCGTCTGCTCCGGGCATGACTATCAGACCCTGCTGGCCGAGCAGATCGCCCCGCTGCAGCCCCAGGTGTGCCGGCTGCAGATGCTGCGGGTGCGCCCGGAGTGCGACTTCGGCCTGGACCACGCGGTGCTCACCGGCCTCAGCTGTGTCCACTACGGCGCCTTCGCCGATCTGCCGGAAGCCGAGGCCATCCGCGAGCAGATCCGGGGCGAGCAACCGGAGCTGGAAGCGCACGGCATCCATCTGCTGGTCAGCCCGACGCCTTACGGCGAGCTGATAGTCGGTGATTCCCATCACTACGGCGTTGACGCCTCGCCGTTCAATGCCGAGGCGGTGGACGACATCATGCTGGCGTTGGCCGAACACACCCTGGGCACCCGCTTGCGGGTGGTGGAGCGCTGGCAGGGCGTCTACGGCGCCCGTGGGCCTGGGCCGTTCTCGGTGCTCAGGGCGGCGCCGGGGGTGACCGCCGTGTTGATGCACAGCGGTGTGGGCATGAGCATCGGCCCGGCGCTGGGTGAGCGGACGGTGGCGGGGTTGCTCTCATGATCGCGACGTAGGGAATTGTTGTAGGGGCGAATTCATTCGCCAAGGGCCGCGCAGCGGCCCCCTTGATGGTTCGCAGGGCAGACCTTCGGCCTGCTTGGCGAATGAATTCGCCCCTACAGAAAAATGATCGCCCCACCGAATGCGGCTTCAATCCAACCGCTTGTGCACCCGCATCACCGCGATGATCAGCATCGCCAGGGTGAACACCGCCAGCACCACCAGCTCCAGCCAGAGGTCGGCCAGGCCCGCGCCGCGCAGCATGATGCCGCGGGTCAGGCGCAGGAAGTGGGTCAGCGGCAGGATTTCGGCTATCCATTGCGCCACCTTCGGCATGCCGGCGAAGGGGAACATGAAGCCGGACAGCAGGATCTGCGGCAGGAAGGTGAAGAAGGCCATCTGCATGGCCTGGAACTGGCTGCGGGCGAGGGTCGAGATGAACACCCCGAGGGTCAGGCTGGCGAGGATGAACACCAGCGCCGCGCCATAGAGCTCAAGCAACGAACCGCGTACCGGCACATCGAACAACCAGAGGCCCACCAGCAGGATCACCGTCACCTGTACCAGGCCGATGCCGACGAAGGGCAATACCTTGCCCAGGGTCAGCTCCCAGGGTGACAGCGGCGTGGTGATCAGCAGCTCCATGTTGCCGCGCTCGCGTTCGCGCACCAGGGCGATGGCGGTGAACAGCACCATGGTCATGGTGAGGATCACGCCGATCAGCCCCGGCACCGTGTTCAGCGGTGCCAGGCGTTCCGGGTTGTAGAGGTTGACCACCTGCACGCCGGTGAGGTCGGGCCAGCCGGGCAGGGGATAGGCCGCCAGTTGGCGGGCGGAGGCTTGCACCACCTGGTCGGAGCCGTCCACCACCAGTTGCAGCGGCGGGCGGTCGCGGCGCTGCAGGCGCGCCTCGAAGTCCGGCGGCACTACCAGGGCGGCACTGATGCTGCCTTCGCGCAGCAGTCGGTCGAGCTGTTGCGGACTGGACAGCTGGTAACGGTAATCCAGCACCTGGCTGGCGCCGAGTTCCGCCACCACTTCGCGGGAGCGGGCGGTGTCGGCCTGGTCCAGTACGGCGGCGTGCAGGCCGCGCACGTCCATGTTGATGGCGTAGCCGAAGAGCACCAGCTGCATGATGGGGATGCCGACGATCATGGCGAAAGTCAGGCGGTCGCGGCGCAGCTGGCGCAGTTCCTTGACCACTATGGCCCCCAGGCGGCGCAGGTTCATGACGAGGCTCCAGACCGTTCGAGCGGGCGGTGGGTGACGGCGACGAAGACGTCTTCGAGGTTGGCCTGGGTGTAGGTCACTTCGGCTGCCACGCCGTTGCCGGCCAGGCGTCGGGCGATGCGTTCGCGGGCGTCGCCGACGGCGCTTAGCACCCGCAGCGAGGCGCCGATCTGGGCCATGGCGATGACCTCCTCGGCGCCTTGCAGGGCACGCTGGGCCTGGCGCGGTTGGGCGCACTCCACCAGCAGCGGGCGGCCGGGCAGGGCGGCCATCAGGTCCGCCGGGCTGCCGTCGGCCACCAGCCGGCCGGCGTCGAGGATGCCGAGGCGGGTGCAGCGTTCCGCTTCATCCATGTAGTGGGTTGAGACCAGCAGGGTGGTGCCGGCCTCCGCCAGCTCGAACAGCGAATCCCAGAATTCCCGGCGCGATTGCGGGTCCACGGCGCTGGTGGGTTCGTCCAGCAGCAGCAGGTCGGGTTTGTGCAGCACGGCGCCGGCCAGGGCCAGGCGTTGCTTCTGGCCGCCGCTCATGGTGCCGGCCAGCTGCTTGCGGCGATCCGCCAGCCAGTAGCGTTCCAGCAGCTCGTCGATGCGCTGGCGCGCCTCGCGGCGGTCCAGCCCCTGGACGGTGGCGAGGAATTCCAGGTTCTCGCCCACCGTCAGGTCTTCGTAGAGGGAGAACTTCTGGGTCATGTAGCCGATGCGCCGCTTCAGCGCCTCGGCATCGCGCGGGACCTGGCAGCCCAGCACGTCGATCTCGCCGCTGCTGGGCAGCAGCAGGCCGCAGAGCATACGGATGGTGGTGGACTTGCCGCTGCCGTTGGGGCCAAGGAAGCCGAACACCTCGGCGCGGTTGACGTGCAGGTCCAGCCCGTCGACCGCGGTGAGCTGGCCGAAGCGCTTGGTCAGGCCGCTGGCCCGGATGACGATTTCTTCATTGCTGTTCATGGCTCACTCGCTCCGCCTGCACCGGCAGGCCGGCGGGCAGCTGGCGCGCGGCCTCGCCTTGCAGCACCAGTTCGGCGCGGTAGACCAGGCGGCTGGCGTCCTCTCCGGTGAGGGCGAAGTAGGGCGTGAAGCTGGATTCGCTGGCGATGCTGCGCACCGTCGCATCGAAGGGCTCAGGCACGCCTTCCACCTTCACCTTGAGGGCGTCGCCGATGGCGATCTGCGGACGCACCGAGGCCGGCACGTAGACCCGTGCGTAGGGCGCGTCGCCCACCAGCAGGCTGACCAGTTCGGCATTCAGCGGCGGCTGGTCACCGGGCTTGAAGGGCAGGGCGTCGACCCGGCCCGCGCGAGGTGCGCGCAGGCTGAGATGCTCGCGGGTGACCTGCAGCTGCGCCAGCCGGCCCTGGGCGGCCTGGAGCTGGGCGGTGGCCTGCTCGATCTGTTCCGGGCGGGTGCCGTTGGTGAGTTCGCGCAACTGGGCATCGGCGTTGTTCACGGCGGCGAGCGCCTGGTCGCGGGCGGCGCGGGCGCGGTCCAGCTCGGCGATGGCCACCTGGCGGCGCTGGTAGAGGGCCTGGATACGCTGGAAGGTGCGCTCGGCGTCGGTGTGTTCGGCGCGGTTGCGGCTGAGGGTGGCGCGGGCGGCGTCCATGGTTTCGCTGCGGGCGCCATTGGCCAGCTCGTCGAGCCGCGCCTGGGCCAGGCCGACGTCGCCTTCGGCTTCCTTGAGGCGGGCATCGAGGCGGCGCGGGTCCAGCTCCAGCAGCAACTGGCCTTCGTGCACCAGATCGCCCTCGGCGACGCGCCAGGCGAGGATGGTTTCCGAGGCCTCGGCAGGCAGGCCGATGCGGTCCCATTCCAGGGTGCCGAGCAAGGGTTCCCGGGCCGGGTCCTCGCAGCCGCCGAGCAGGGTGAAGGCCAGCAGGCAGGGAAGCAACCTGTTCATGGTTTCACCTCCAGGCCGCGTTCCAGCAGGGCCAGTATGTGCTTCACCATGGCCTCGTCACCCAGTTCCGGGCTGGCGAAGATGCCGCGCCAGATCTGCCCGGCGGCGTAGGGCAGCATCACCAGGCCCACCAGCGAAACCACCAGCAGGCGCGGATCGATGTCGGGGTTCAGGCGTCCGCCGGCCTGGGCCGCGGCGAAGCGCTGGGCCAGCAGGATGGGCACCATGGGCGCGAAGCGTCCGGCCAGCATTTCCCGCAGGGCGCCGCCTTCGCAGAGCACTTCGCGCACCCAGAGCGGTGGCAGCCAGGGATTGCGGCTGAGGTTGGCACTCATGCCACGGACAAAGGCAGTGACCAGCTCCAGCGGGTCGTCGCCCACTTGCTGCAGGCGTTCGGCCATGCCCTGGAACAGCGGTAGCAGGCGCTCTTCCACCATGGCGTCCACCAGGCGTTCCTTGTTGCCGAAGTAGTAGTTGACCAGGGCCGGCGTCACCCCGGCCTGCTGGGCGATGCCACGCAGGCTGGTGGCGTGGATGCCGATCTGGGCGAAGGCCTGGGTGGCGGCGTCCAGCAGGCGTTCGCGCTGGAGCTGGGAATCGCCTGTGGGGCGGCCGGGGGCGCGGGGGCGGGTCACGGGAAATCTCCGGTGCAGAAACAACGGTTTTATTTAAATATGTGTTTAATTAATTGGCAACGAGGAGCCGACGAACGCGAGCTCCCCCTCTGGACGAAAACAGATAGGACACTAATAATAAGCCTTGCGTATAGCTGGCCGGTCCCGGCGGGCTATCTTCAATTTCTATCTGGTTGAGCCCTGGACCTTGCCCGTGCGCGATTCCCTGCGTGCCTTTCTGGCGCCTGACATTCCGGCGCTGCAATTCGTCATCAAGACCCTGCTGGGCGGCGGCCTTGCGCTCTGGTGCGCGTTCCGCTTCGACCTGCAGCAGCCGCAGTGGGCGCTGATGACCGCCTTCATCGTGGCCCAGCCGCTCTCCGGCATGGTGGTGCAGAAGGGCCTGGCGCGGCTGCTCGGCACCCTGGTGGGGACGGTGATGTCGGTGGTGATAGTGGCGCTCTTCGCCCAGACGCCCTGGCTGTTCCTGCTGGCGCTGGCCACCTGGCTGGGCATCTGCACCGCCGCGTCGACCATGATGCGCAGCGCCTGGTCCTATTCCTTCGTGCTGGCGGGCTACACCGTCGCCATCATCGGCCTGCCGGCCATCGCCCATCCGCTGGCGGTGTTCGACCAGGCGGTGGCCCGCTGCACGGAAATCTGCCTCGGCATCCTCTGTGCCACCCTCACCAGCGCGCTGCTCTGGCCGCAGCGGGTCGAACGCCAGTTGGCGCGCCAGGCGCGGGATGCCTGGCAATGCGGTATCCAGGCGGCGATCACTGCGCTCAAGGGTGAACGCCAGGAGCGCCAGGGCCTGCTCGGTGTACTCGGGCGCATCGTTGCGGTGGATGCCCAGCGTGAGCACGCCTGGTTCGAAGGCAACCGCGGTCGCCAGCGCGCCGTGGCCCTGCAGGTGCTCAGCCACGACCTGCTCAGCCTGCTGCGCCTGGCCCGTGGTGTCGCGCGGCAGTGGCGCCAGCTGGGGGAAGGCGAGGCCGAGCGGCTGCGGCCCTTGCTGGAAGAGGTGGAGCAGACCCTGGCCGAGCCCGACGTGCCGCGCCTGGACGATCTGCGTGAACGCCTGCTGCTGGCGTCCGAGGACGAAAGCCTGTCCACCGTCCAGCAGTATTGCCTCGGGCGCATGGCGGTGGTGATGCGCCAGGCCGCGACGGCAGTGGGTTCCATGCATGCCGTGGAGCGCGGCGAGGCACCGGCCGATGCACCGCCGCCGCTCTCCACCCACCGCGACCTGCAGACCGCCACCATCTATGGCCTGCGCAGTGCCCTGGCCTTCCTCGGGTTGTCGGCATTCTGGCTGGCCACCGCCTGGACCTCGGCGGTGGGCGCGCTGACCCTCACCTGCGTGATCTGCGGGCTGTTCGCCAGCCGCGAGAATGCCGAGCAGATCGGCTTCCTTTTTCTGCGCGGCATCGTCTATGCGCTGCCCGTGGCCTTTGTGGTCGGGCAGGTGATACTGCCCCAGCTCAGTGGTTTTGCCATGCTCTGCCTGGCCCTGGGTGTGCCGCTGTTCTTCGGGGCCCTGGGCATGGCCAAGCCGGCCCTGGGCGCCACGGCCACCTCTTTCTGCCTGCATTTCATCGTGCTTTGCGCGCCGCAGAACATCATGCGCTTCGATGTCGGACTGTTCTTCAACGAGGCGATTTCCATGCTGCTGGGGGTGGGCTTCGCGGTGCTGTCGTTCCGCCTGATTCCACTGCGCAATCCGGTCTGGCACGGCCGCCGCCTGCTCAAGGTGACCCTGGGTGACCTGGCGCGGCTGACCGGTGTGGCCCTGGCGGGCGCGGAGAACTGGTTCGGCGGGCGCATGGCCGACCGTCTCCTGCAGCTGGCGCGGCTCTATCCGGTGCTGCCGGAGCAGGCCCGCAGTCGCTGGGACGATGGCCTCGCCAGCCTCGACCTCGGCGACGAACTCTTGCACCTGCGCCGCTGCCTGGCGGCCGCCGACAAGCCCCTGGAAGGTTCGGAGGAGCGCTTCCTCCGGCAGTTGGAACGGGTCCTCCTGCAGGGGCCCGCCCCAGGCCGCGCGGCAGCGCTCGACCAGCCCGCCGGCGAGCTGCTGGCCGCCCTGCGTGCTGCCGGTCGCAGCATCGACCGGCGCCTGGCCCAGGCGGCCCTGGTGCAGCTGCAACAAAGCTGGCGGCAATGGTGTGAACAACAGGAGGCGAGCCATGGGCTTGCGTGAATGGTCCCTGGGCGGCGTGCTGCTCAGCCCCTTTCTGCTCTATGCGGTGCTGGCACTGCTGGTGACCGGCGTGTTGCGCCTGGGCCTGGCCCGGATCGGCGCGAGCCGCTGGATCTGGCACGAAGCGCTGTTCGATTCCGCTTTGTATGTCTGTGTGCTGGCCGCGCTGGTGGCGCTGACCGGGCACTGGTGAAGGAGAAGATGATGCGTTCCCTGGTACGTGTGCTGGTAACCCTGACCCTGGTCGTGGTGGCCCTGGTGGCCGGCTATGGCCTCTGGCAGCACTACATGCTTGCACCCTGGACCCGTGACGCGCGGGTGCGCGCCGATGTGGTGGTGATTTCGCCGGACGTGTCCGGCTGGGTGATGGACCTCAAGGTCCAGGACAACCAGCAGGTGAAGGCTGGCGACCTGCTGCTGTCGGTCGACCGCGAGCGCTACCAGGCGGCACTGGAAAAGGCCCGCGCGGTGGCCGATACCCGTCAGCACCAATTGCGCCTGCGTGAGCACGAGGCCTCCCGCCGCGAGCATCTCGGGCCCCAGGCCATCAGCGCGGAGCTGCGGGAGAACGCGCTGATCACCGCTGAAGTGGCCCGTGCCGAGTTCCGCGAAGCCCAGGCCGAACTCAAGGTGGCCGAGCTGAACCTGGCCCGCAGCGAATTGCGCGCGCCGCGCAGTGGCCAGGTCACCAACCTGCGCCTTGCCCAGGGCAACTACGTGAGTGCCGGCCAGCCGGTAATGGCGCTGGTGGACGATGGCTCCTTCTACGTCCAGGCCTACTTCGAGGAAACCAAGTTGCCGCGCATCAAGGTGGGCGCGCCGGTGCAGGTCTGGTTGATGAGTGCCGGCGAACCGCTGACCGGCAAGGTGGAGAGCATCAGCCGCGGCATCACCGACCGCAATGCCAGCCCGGATACCCAGCTGCTGGCCAATGTCGAACCCACCTTCAACTGGGTGCGCCTGGCGCAGCGGATCCCGGTGCGGATCAAGCTGGACAAGCTGCCGGATGACGTGCAGCTGAGCGCGGGGATGACCGCGAGTGTGACGGTGGGGGAGGAATAAAGCGGACGTGAGTCTTTCGTAGGTTGGTGCCGAGCCTGCGAGGCCCGACATGGAGTGCGCGTTGGCTCCGAAGTGTTGGGCCTCGTTCCTCGGCACCAATCTACGGCAGGGCTGCGCCCTGCTTGGCGAATGAATTCGCCCCTACAGGAAAAGCCGAGGCGTCGCCCATGAAGAAGCCCGGATTCGATCCGGGCTTCTTCGTTTCCTGCAGGGCCTCAGCCGATGGTGATCGGCGGCAGCTCCGGCAGTTCCACCGACAGCTGCTGCTTGGGCGCCAGCACTTCGGCTTCGCCGTCCACTACTTGCTCGGAGTTCTGGTTGAACACGCGGGTGGCGATGCGCACGCGGTTCTTCGGCAGTTTCTCGAGGATTTCCAGTTCCACGGTCAGGCTGTCGCCCAGTTTCACCGGGCGGGTGAACTTGAGTTGCTGGCCGAGGTAGATGCTGCCCGGGCCGGGCATCTCGCAGGCGATGGCCGCGCTGATCAGGGCGCCGGTGAACATGCCGTGGGCGATGCGCTCCTTGAACAGGGTGCCGGCGGCGTATTCGGCATCCAGGTGCACCGGGTTGCGGTCGCCGGAGACGGCGGCGAACAGCTGGATGTGGCGCTCTTCGACTGTGGTGGAGAAGTTGGCTTTCTGCCCGACTTCCAGGGCGTCGTAGGTGAAGTTGGTAACCTGGCTCATGCAGTCTCCTTGGCTTGCGGTTGGGGGTGTCGACGGTGGGCAAGGGCCTGCTCCAGCCAGTCGATCAAGTCACGGGTCACCTCGTCGCGGTTGCTCTCGTTGAGCAACTCGTGGCGGGCGCCGGGGTAGATGTTCAGTTGCACGTCCTTGATGCCGGCCAGGCGCAGGGCCGCGGCCAGATCCTGCAGGCGCCGGCCGTCGCTGACCGGGTCGCGTTCGCCGCCGATCACCAGCAGCGGCAGGTCGGGGTCGATCTGCGCCAGGTTCTTCGGTGGGGTGATGTTCTGAAGCCCGCCGAGCAGGTCGAGCCACAGCTGGTTGGTGCAACGGAAGCCGCACAGCGGATCGCCCACGTACTTGTCCACTTCCAGCGGGTCCCGGCTCAGCCAGTCGAAGGCCGTGCGGTTGGGCTTGAAGGCCTTGTTGAAGGAGCCGAAGGAGAGGAAGTCGATCAATGCGCTGCGGCCTTCCTTGCCCTGGCGCCAGCGTTCGAAGCGGGCCACCAGGCGGGCCACCTTGTACAACGCAACCGGCTGGTAGTTGGAGCCGGAGAGGATGGCACCGTGCAGGCTGCAGCTGTGCTGCATCAGGTAGGCCTGGCCGATGTAGCTGCCCATGCTGTGGCCCAGCAGGAAGATCGGGACCTGCGGGTGCTGCTGGCGGATATGGTGGTTGAGGCTGGCGAGATCGCCGATCACCTTGTTCCAGCCGTCCGCCGTGGCGTACTGGCCCAGGACGCCATGCTCGGCGCTGCGCCCGTGGCCGCGCTGGTCCAGTGCGTACAGCTCGATGCCGGCGGCCACCAGGGCGTCCCCCAGTCGGGCGTAGCGGCCGCTGTGCTCGGCCATGCCGTGGGAGAGCATGACCACCGCCCTGGGCGGGGCATCGCCGGCCCAGTGATTGACGTACAGGGGCACTGCATCGCTGGCGTCGAGCCAGAAAGCGTCGTGGCGCATGGCCGATCCTTCTGCCGGTTGATCGCCGCATTGTGCACGGGCTCCGAGGCAGAGCAAAGCGTCCGGTCGTGACCGGCCGGTTCCACGGAGTGCAACACTTGAGCGGCAAGATTCACGCCGTCAATGACGTGCCCCGGAGTATTTGCGCTACGCCGGGGAGCTGCTAAGTTCCGGGCAGCCCCGCAGTGCGGGCCAGACTATTTCAGGGCTTAGAGGATAAGAACAATGCAACCTGATTTCTGGAGCGACAAACGCCCGGCCGGCGTGCCCAACCAAATCGATCTGGCCGCCTACAAGTCGGTGATCGAGGTGTTCGAGCGGTCCTGCAAGAAATTCGCCGACCGTCCCGCCTTCAGCAACCTGGGCGTGACCCTGACCTATGCCGAGCTGGATCGCCTGTCCGCCGCCTTCGCCGCCTACCTGCAGAAGCACACCGATCTCGCGCCTGGCGACCGCATCGCCGTGCAGATGCCCAATGTCCTGCAATACCCCATCGCCGTGTTCGGCGCCCTGCGCGCCGGGCTCATCGTGGTCAACACCAACCCGCTCTACACCGCCCGCGAAATGCGTCACCAGTTCAAGGATGCCGGTGTTCGCGCGCTGGTCTACATCAACCTGTTCGGCAAGCTGGTGGAAGAGGTGCTGCCCGACACCCAGATCGAGTACCTGATCGAAGCCCGCATGGGGGACTTGCTGCCGAGCCTCAAGGGTTGGCTGGTGAACGGCCTGGTGAAGAAGGTGAAGAAGATGGTCCCCGACTTCCACCTGCCCCAGGCGGTGCCCTTCAAGGAGGCCTTGAAGCAGGGGCAGGGCCACACGCTGAAACCGGTTCGGGTGGGGCTGGAGGATATCGCCGTGCTGCAGTACACCGGCGGCACCACGGGGGTGGCCAAGGGCGCCATGCTGACCCACGGCAACCTGGTGGCCAACATGCAGCAGGTGGACGCCTGCCTGTCGCAGCTGGGGCCGGACGGCGCGCCGCTGATGAAGCAGGGCCAGGAAATCATGATCGCGCCGCTGCCGCTGTACCACATCTATGCCTTCACCGCGAACTGCATGTGCATGATGGTCAACGGCAACCACAATGTCCTCATCACCAACCCGCGGGACATCGGCGGCTTCATCAAGGAACTGAAGAAGTGGCGCTTCTCCGCTCTGCTGGGGTTGAACACCCTGTTCGTGGCGCTGATGGACCACCCCGAGTTCAAGCACCTCGACTTCTCCAACCTCAAGGTCACCAACTCCGGCGGCACCGCCCTGGTCAAGGCCACCGCCGAACGCTGGCAGTCCCTCACCGGCTGCTCGGTGGTGGAAGGCTACGGCCTGACCGAGACCTCCCCGGTGGCCAGCACCAACCCCTATGGCGCCCAGGCGCGCCTGGGCACCGTGGGCATCCCGGTGCCGGGCACGGCTTTCAAGACCATCGACGATGCGGGCAACGAGCTGCCCCTCGGTGAACGCGGCGAGTTGTGCATCAAGGGCCCGCAGGTGATGAAGGGCTACTGGCAACGCCCGGAAGCCACCGCCGAAGTGCTGGATGCCGAGGGCTGGCTGAGGACCGGCGATATCGCCGTGATCGACGCGGATGGCTACGTGCGCATCGTCGACCGCAAGAAGGACCTGATCATCGTCTCCGGCTTCAACGTCTACCCCAACGAAATCGAGGACGTGGTCATGGCCCATCCCAAGGTGGCCAATTGCGCGGCCATCGGCGTGCCAGACGACAAGTCCGGCGAGGCGGTGAAGCTCTTCGTGGTGCCGCGCGACGGCGGCGTCAGCGTCGAGGAGCTGAAGGCCTACTGCAAGGAAAACTTCACCGGCTACAAGGTGCCCAAGCACATCGTGCTGAAGGACGCCCTGCCGATGACACCGGTGGGCAAGATCCTCCGTCGCGAGCTGCGCGACATCGCCTGAGGTCGAGACCCACGGCCGGCAGCAGGGTGCGCCATGCGCACCTGGCGCAACTGCCGGCCGTCGTCCTTTTCCGGGCCGGAAGCGGTGCGCGCGGCGCACCCAGCGGCCTCAAACCCCCGTACGACGCCATTTGCCGGTGTGTTAGAGTTCAGACTCCAAATGTGACCGAGATAAAGGGTTATGGTCACTTTTGTGACCGACGAGGGCAGGTTTGGTGCTGGTGAGCCTCTGGCAAAGCTGCTACTCTCGGCGCGTTTTTTTGCCCGGACGGGCGCACAATCGCACAGAACACAACAAACAACTGCTCCTTCGAGGGCAGTGAAATCAGCTGTTGCTTAGGAGTGGGCCTCCATGACCGATAACTTCTGGAAGGACAAATATCCAGCGGGCGTTCCTGCCGAGATCGATGCCGATCAGTACCCCAACGTCCAGGCGGTATTGAAGCAGTCCTGCCAACGCTTTGCCGACAAGCCCGCATTCAGCAACCTGGGCAAGACCCTCACCTACGGTGAGCTCTACGAACTCTCCGGCGCCTTCGCCGCCTACCTGCAGAACCACACCGATCTTGCGCCCGGCGACCGCATCGCCGTGCAGCTGCCGAATATCCTGCAGTACCCGGTGGTGGTGTTCGGCGCCATGCGCGCCGGCCTGATCGTGGTCAACACCAACCCGCTGTACACCGCGCGGGAAATGGAGCACCAGTTCAACGATTCCGGCGCCAAGGCCCTGGTCTGCCTGGCCAACATGGCCCACCTGGCCGAGGACGTGCTGCCCAGGACCGGCGTCAGGCACGTCATCGTCACCGAAGTGGGCGACCTGCTGCCGACCTTCAAGCGCCTGCTGGTCAACGCCGTGATCAAGCACGTGAAGAAGATGGTGCCGCCCTTCAGCCTGCCCCAGGCGGTCAAGCTCAACGACGCCCTGGCCAAGGGGCGCGGCCGCGCCGTCCGCGATGTCAGCCCGCAGAGCGGCGACATCGCCGTGCTGCAGTACACCGGCGGCACTACCGGCGTGGCCAAGGGCGCGATGCTGACCCACCGCAACCTGATCGCCAACATGCTGCAGTGCAAGGCGCTGATGGGCGCCAACCTCAACGAAGGTTGCGAGATCCTCATCACCCCGCTGCCGCTCTATCACATCTACGCCTTCACCTTCCATTGCATGGCGATGATGCTGACCGGCAACCACAACATCCTCATCTCCAACCCGCGCGACCTGTCGGCCATGACCAAGGAGCTGGCGAAGTACAAGTTCACCGGCTTCGTCGGCCTCAACACCCTGTTCGTGGCCCTGTGCAACAACGAGGACTTCCGCAAGCTGGACTTCTCCGCGCTGAAGCTGACCCTGTCCGGTGGCATGGCGCTGCAGCTGGCCACCGCCGAGCGCTGGAAACAGGTCACCGGCTGCGCCATCAGCGAAGGCTACGGCATGACCGAGACCAGCCCGGTGGTATCGGTGAACCCCTTCCAGAGCATCCAGGTCGGCACCATCGGCATTCCCGTGCCGTCCACCCAGTGCAAGGTGGTGGACGAGGAGGGCAAGGACGTCGGCCTGGGCGCTCCGGGCGAGCTGTGCGTGAAGGGCCCGCAGGTGATGAAGGGCTACTGGCAGCGCCAGGAAGCCACCGACGAGATCCTCGATGCCGAAGGCTGGTTGCGTACCGGCGACATCGCGGTGATCCAGGACGACGGCTTCATGCGCATCGTCGACCGCAAGAAGGACATGATCCTGGTGTCCGGCTTCAACGTGTACCCGAACGAGCTGGAAGACGTGCTGGCCACCCTGCCGGGCGTGCTGCAGTGCGCTGCCATCGGCGTTCCGGACGAGAAATCCGGCGAGGCGATCAAGATGTTCGTGGTGGCCAAGCCCGGCGTCAGCCTGACCAAGGAGCAGGTGATGGAGCACATGCGCGGCAATGTCACCGGCTACAAGGTGCCGCGCGCCATCGAGTTCCGCGACGCCCTGCCGACCACCAACGTCGGCAAGATCCTGCGCCGCGAACTGCGCGACGAAGAGCTGAAGAAGCTCAAGGCGAAGCAGGAAAAGGCCAAGGCCTGATCCCGTTATGCTGCAGACGAGGCCCCGCAATCGCGGGGCCTCGTCGTTTCAGGGCAGCCCCAAGACTGGCGTCGGCGCTGGGCATGTTGTATAGCTGCAACGTCTTCTTCACCTCTTGCCTCGCCGGAGCCCACGTCATGAGCCAGTCCAGCCAGACCCTGTCCAAGGAGGCGCGACGCCTTTCCGCCAACGAGCGCCTGGAGCTGGTGGAGGATCTGCTGGACAGCCTGGATACACCTGACTCCGCCCTCGACGAGCAGTGGGCGCAGGAGGCCGAGGACCGGCTGGCGGCTTATCGGCGAGGTGAGCTCAAGGCCGTGCCACTGGCCGAGGTGCTGGGCAAGTACCTGAACAAATGAGCGTCAGGCTGCTCCAGGCGGCTGAGATCGAGTTGGCCGAGGCGGTCGCCTGGTACGAGGGCCAAGCGACCGGATTGGGCGATGCCTTCCTGATTGAGTTGGTTCGGGTCTTCCGCCTCATCGAGCGCCATCCCACTGCCTGGCACCCACTCAGCCGCAACACCCGTCGCTGTCGCCTGGCGCGCTTCCCCTACGGCGTCATCTATGCCCAGGACGGCGACGATCTGCTCGTGATCGCCATCTCCCACTTGCATCGGGCGCCCGGCTACTGGCGCGATCGTATCGCCAGCCCTTCGTAGGTCCTGAGTGGGCGGTGGCGTTCCGCCGAGGCACGAAACCCATGCGGGCCATGGTTGATGGGTTTCGCAAGCTCGCGGAACGCCGCCCGCCCCATCCGAACCTACGAACGACAGGCCCGCGCCCTCGCCCGGGGAAATCTGCGACAATCCCGCCCTTGCCGAAATTGACAGCAGAACCAGCGGACCCGATGAGCGAGCAATCCCCCAGCCCCGAACAACTCCTGAAACGCCTCGACCAGGCCATGGGCGCCGATCGCCATCGCCTGCGTCGGCAGCTCCACGAGCTGCGCAAGCAGCCGGACGACGCCAAGCTGGCGCAGTGGGCCGAGCGCTTCCAGGCCTCGGTGGCGCGGGTGGAGGCGCGGCGCGCCAGCGTGCCGCGGATGCGCTATGACGACGCCCTGCCCATCGCCGCCAAGCGCGACGAGATCAAGGCGGCGCTGGAGAAGCACCAGGTGCTGGTGATCGCCGGCGAGACCGGCTCGGGCAAGACCACCCAGCTGCCGAAGATCTGCCTGGAGATCGGCTGCGGCACCCATGGCCTGATCGGCCACACCCAGCCGCGCCGGCTGGCGGCGCGCAGCGTGGCGACCCGGGTGGCGGAAGAGATCGGCAGCCCGCTGGGCGAACTGGTGGGCTACCAGGTGCGCTTCGAGGACCAGTCCAACGAGCGCAGCCTGATCAAGCTGATGACCGACGGCATCCTGCTGGCCGAAACCCAGCACGATCGCTTCCTCGAACGCTACGACACCATCATCGTCGACGAGGCCCACGAGCGCAGCCTGAACATCGACTTCCTGCTCGGCTACCTGAAGACCCTGCTGCCGCGCCGCCCCGACCTCAAGCTGATCATCACCTCGGCCACCATCGACCTGGAGCGCTTCTCGAAGCACTTTGCCGATGCGCCCATCATCGAAGTCTCCGGCCGCACCTACCCGGTGGACACCTGGTACCGGCCGCTCGCCGCCGAGGTGGACGAGGACGGCGAAGCGCTGTTCGACGACCTCTCCGTCGACCAGGGCATCCTCCGCGCCCTGGACGAGATCGCCGCCTTCGAGCGTGACGAGGGTAAGCGCCCCGGCGACGTGCTGGTGTTCCTCCCCGGCGAGCGGGAAATCCGCGACTGCGCCGAGGTGCTGCGCAAGGCCAACCTGCGGCACACCGAGGTATTGCCTCTTTATGCACGCCTGACCCCGGCCGAGCAGCAGAAGATCTTCGCGCCCATGCCGGGTCGCAAGATAGTGCTGGCCACCAACGTCGCGGAAACCTCGCTCACTGTGCCCGGCATCCGCTACGTGATCGACAGTGGCACCGCGCGCATCAGCCGCTACAGCTACCGCGCCAAGGTCCAGCGCCTGCCGGTGGAAGCCGTGTCCCAGGCCAGCGCCAACCAGCGCAAGGGCCGTTGCGGCCGGGTCGAGCCGGGCATCTGCGTGCGCCTCTACAGCGAGGAGGATTTCCTCTCACGGCCGGCCTTCACCGACCCGGAGATCCTGCGCACCAACCTGGCGGCGGTGATCCTGCAGATGCTCCATCTGCGCCTGGGCGACATCGAGGCGTTCCCCTTCATCGAGCCGCCGGACGGCAAGGCGATCAAGGACGGCTTCACCCTGCTGCAGGAACTTTCGGCGGTGAACCGCGAGAGTCAGCTCACCCCCATCGGCCGCCAGCTGGCGCGCCTGCCCATCGACCCGCGCCTGGGGCGCATGGTGCTGGAAGGCGCCCGCCAGGGCAGCCTGGACGAGGTGCTGGTGGTCGCCGCCGCGCTGTCCGTGCAGGACCCGCGCGAACGCCCCATCGAGCGCCAGCAGGCCGCTGACCAGGCCCACGCGCAGTGGAAGGACGTCGACTCCGACTTCGCCGCGCTGATCAACCTCTGGCGCGGCTTCGAGGAGCAGCGCCAGGCCCTGGGCTCCAACGCCCTGCGCAACTGGTGCCGGAAGAACTTCCTCAACTACCTGCGCCTGCGCGAATGGCGCGACGCCCACCGCCAGCTGGTGCTGATCTGCCGCGAGCTGAAACTCTTTCCCGAATCCGGAAAGAAAAACCGCGCCGAACCGTCCGTAGGATGGGTGGAGCGGAGCGATACCCATGCTGCCCGGAGCGATATCGCCAAGGCCGAGCAACAACAACGCAGCATCGACTACGCCAAGGTGCACAAGGCGATCCTCTGCGGCCTGCTCAGCCAGATCGGCCAGAAGACCGAGGAGGGCGACTACCTCGGCGCACGCCAGCGACGTTTCTGGATTCACCCCGGCACCGCCATCGCCAGGAAGCGCCCGCAATGGATCATGGCTGCCGAGCTGGTGGAAACCACCAAGCTGTTCGCGCGCATGGTGGCGAAGATCGAGCCGGACTGGCTGGAGCCCCTGGCCGCCCACCTGGTGAAGAAAAACCACCTGGAACCCCACTGGGAGAAACGCCGTGGCCAGGTGGTGGCCTTCGAGCAGGTCACCCTCTACGGCCTGATCATCGTCGGCCGTCGCGCCGTCCACTACGGCCCGATCGACCCGGAAGTCTCACGCGAGCTGTTCATCCGCGAGGGCCTGGTGCGGGGCGAGATCCACAGCAAGGCGAAATGCCTGGCCGCCAACCGCCAGTTGCTGGAGAAGCTCGACGAGCTGGAAGCCAAGGCGCGCCGCCGCGACATCCTGGCCGACGAGGAAACCCTCTTCGCTTATTACGCCGCGCGCCTGCCGGCGGACATCTGCCAGACCGCCAGCTTCGAGAAGTGGTACGAGCGCGAACGGGCGAAGAACCCCGACCTGCTGATCATGCGCGAGGAGGACGTGCTGGCCCGCGAAGCCAGCGAAGTCACCGCCGCGCAGTACCCGGACAAGCTGCGCCTGGGCGAGCTGGAGCTGCCGCTGTCCTACCACTTCGAACCCGGCCATCCCCGCGACGGCGTGTCCCTGCGGGTGCCGGCGCCGCTGTTGCCGCAACTGCCGCCGGAGCGCCTGGAGTGGCTGGTGCCCGGCCTGCTGGAGGCCAAGTGCGTGGCGCTGGTGCGCAACCTGCCCAAGGCGATGCGCAAGAACTTCGTGCCGGTGCCGGACTTCGTGAAAGCTGCCCTGGACAAGATCACCTTCGCCCAGGGTTCCCTGCCCGAATCCCTGGGCCGCGAACTGCAACGCATGACCGGCGCCCGCGTGCCGGAGGAAGCCTGGAGCGAGGCCGCTGCCCAGCTCGAAGGCCACCTGAAGATGAACCTGGAAGTGGTGGACGCCCGCGGCAAGTTCCTCGGCGAAGGCCGTGACCTGGCCGAGATCACCGCGCGCTTCGCCGAGGCCAGCCAGGCGGCCCTGGCCATTCCCCAGGCGCAGAAGGAGCAGAAACCGGTGCAGGCCTCGGGCTTCGCCCAGGTGGCCGAGAAAACCCAGCAGAAGGTCGCCGGGCTGTCCATGACCGTCTACCCGGCGCTGGTAGAGGAGGGCGGTGTGGTCAAGGAAAGCCGCTTCCCGACCCAGGCCGAAGCCGACTGGCAACACCGCCGCGCGCTGCAGCGCCTGCTGCTGCAACAGTTGGCGGAAACCGCCAGGTTCCTCCGCAACAAACTGCCCGGCCTGACCGAGCTGGGGCTGCTCTACCGTGACCTGGGCCGCGTCGACGCCCTGGTGGAGGACATCCTCCTGGCCAGCGTGGACAGCTGCATCCTCGACGGCGAGACCAGCCTGCCGCGCGACGGCGCCGCCCTGGCGTCCCTCGCCGAGAAAAAGCGCGGCGCCTGGACCGAGCACGCCGAGCGGCTGGCGCGGCTGACCCTGGAGATCCTCAAGCTCTGGCACGCCCTGCAGAAGCGCTTCAAGGGGCGTATCGACCTGGCCCAGGCGGTGGCGTTGAACGACATCAAGGCGCAGCTGGGCAACCTGGTCTATCCGGGCTTCGTCCGCGAAACCCCGGCCGAGTGGCTCAAGGAATTGCCGCGCTATCTCAAGGCCATCGAACAGCGTTTCGACAAGATCGCCGCCCAGCTGCAGCGCGATCGCGTCTGGTCCGGCGAGCTGGCCGGCTACTGGGAGCAGTACCAGGCGCGCCTGGCCAAGCATGCCCAGGAAGGCAAGCGCGATCCCGAGCTGGTGCTCTACCGCTGGATGCTGGAGGAGTACCGCGTCTCGCTGTTCGCCCAGCAACTGGGAACGCGCATGCCCGTCTCGGACAAGCGCCTGAACAAGCAATGGAGCCAGGTCGAGGCCTGATCGAAGTCATGAATCCGATGTTCGAAATCCGCCCCATGAGCCCCGAGCTCTACCGTAAGCAGACCCGGCGCATCACCCTGGTGGTCGCCGGCCTGTTCATCGTCCTGGCGCTGCTGCTCTCCACCTTCTGCGTCCAGCTGTTCGGCACGCCCGGTGGCGACAACTTCCGCTGGAACCTGGCCGGCGTGTTGCTGGGGCTGGCGCTGACCGTTGCCGTGGTCCGCCTGCAGTTCTGGCCGCGCCCCTGGATGGCGCCGGCGATCTATGGCTGGCAGCTCAAGCGCAGCCTGATGCGCATCGGCAACATCATGCACAAGGTCAAGGCGGGCGTCGCCGTGGGCGACCCCACGGCCATGAAGCTGCTGCGCTTCTACCACCTGGCCCTGACCCAGATGTACCAGCTCGATGGCAACCTCTCCGACCTCAGCCAGCAGGTGCGCGAGATCGACCAGCACCGCGAGGCCATGGAAGCCCAGGGCCTGGACCCGGAGCAGAACCGCCTGGACCCGGCCTGGCTGGACACAGTGAAGGGATTCGGCAAGTAGCGGCGGGTGGACCGCGATGGTGGATAGAAAAGCGCTAACCACGACAGCGCTTGGGTCCGTGTAGGGTGGAAATCCCCCAAGGGATTTCCACCAGTTCGTGGCCCGACTATCCGAGGTGCTTCAGCAGACGCGCCTGCAGGGCTTCCAGGTCCTGCGGGTCGGCTTTCTTGCTGGCGTGGATGCCCAGCGACTCGCCCTCGAATCGGGGGACGATGTGCATATGGATATGGAAGACCGTCTGGCCCGCCGGAGCACCATTGAACTGCGCCACCTGCACGCCTGCCGGTTCGAGTTCCTTCACCAGCACATGGGTCAGTCGTTGCACCACGGCCATCACCTTGGCCAGGGCGTCGGCCTCGATTTCCAGGATGTTGCGCGCGGCGGAGCGCTTGGGAATCACCAGGGTGTGGCCGAAGGACTGCGGAAAGATGTCCAGGAAGGCGAGCACGTCGTCGTCTTCGTAGAGTTTGTAGCAGGGGGCCTCGCCGCGAATGATCTGGGCGAAGACGTTCTGCGGATCATAGGTGCCGTGCAGGCTCATCGAGCATTCTCCGATTGGCGGGTAGTAGCCGCGCACCATACCGTCCGTCGACAGCGGATTGAAGCCCGAACAGGCCGAAATGCACGGAATCGGCATGATGGTCCGCCTTTGGGACGGGAGCCGGGGTGAGGCGAGGAAAATGGATGGGTAGTCCAACATTGACTGTTTATCCACTCGATTTTGCCGTAATTCTGCGCAAAGTCCCCGTCGCCACGGGCCATTTCTGGAGTTAACCTTCGCATCGACCTGCGGCGATCTCGTGCCCTTTCCCTGGCTGGAACGGGCAACGGGAACAGATGCCAGGATGAATCGCTTGTCTCGCCCCCGTGGCGGGGCAACCCCATCTCGCGGTCGGCCCGATGGGGCCGGCAGCTGAATGCCTAACCGGCTGCCTCCCGGGGCAGCCCAGTATCGAGAGGATCGACCGTGCACAATGTCGTGATCAGTGGCACCGGCCTGTATACCCCGCCCAACAGCATCTCCAACGAGGAGCTGGTGGCGTCCTTCAATGCCTACGTACAGGCTTTCAACGCGGAGAACGCCGCCGCCATCGAGCGTGGCGAGATCGAAGCCCTGGCCGAATCCAGCGTGGCCTTCATCGAGAAGGCGTCCGGCATCAAGAGCCGTTTCGTGGTGGACAAGGAGGGCATCCTCGATCCCCAGCGCATGGTGCCGCGCATCCCCGAGCGCTCCAACGACGAGTGGGGCATCCTCTGCGAGATGGCCGTCGCCGCCGCGAAGCAGGCCCTGGAGCGCGCCGGCAGGACCCCGGCCGATATCGACGGCGTGATAGTCGCCTGCTCCAACCTGCAGCGCGCCTACCCGGCGGTGGCCATCGAAGTGCAGGCCGCCCTGGGCATCGAGGGCTTCGGCTACGACATGAACGTCGCCTGCTCCTCGGCCACCTTCGGCATCCAGGCCGCGACCAACGCCGTGAAGGCCGGCGAGGCCCGCGCGGTGCTGATGGTCAACCCGGAGATCTGCACCGGCCATCTGAACTTCCGCGACCGCGACAGCCACTTCATCTTCGGTGACGCGGCCACCGCAGTGATCATAGAGCGCGCCGACCAGGCCACCTCCAGGCACCAGTTCGAGGTCGTGGGCACCAAACTGCTGACCCAGTTCTCCAACAACATCCGCAACAACTTCGGCTTCCTCAATCGCGCGGCGGAAGAGGGCGTCGGCGCCCGCGACAAACTGTTCGTCCAGGAAGGCCGCAAGGTGTTCAAGGACGTCTGCCCGATGGTCGCCGAGCTGATCGCCGCCCACCTGAACGAAAACAAGCTCAACGTCGCCGACGTGAAGCGCTTCTGGCTGCACCAGGCCAACCTCAACATGAACCTGCTGATCGCCCGCAAGCTGCTGGGCCGTGACGCCGAGCCGCAGGAGGCGCCGGTGATCCTCGACACCTACGCCAACACCAGCTCCGCCGGTTCGGTAATCGCCTTCCACAAGCACCAGGACGACCTGCCCAGCGGTGCCGTCGGCGTGCTCAGCTCCTTCGGCGCTGGTTACTCCATCGGCAGCGTGATCCTGCGCAAGCGCTGATGAGCCTCCCGGCCGACGCGGACCTCCTGCCCCGGCTGCTGGCCGGGGAGCAGGCGGCCTATCGCGAGCTGATCGGCGCCTACCAGGGCGCCATGCGCGCGGTGGCTTACGCCATCGCGGGCCAGCGCCACGCCGATGAAGTGGTGCAGGACGCCTGGTTGGCGGTGGTGCGCAACCTCGACGGTTTCCAGCAGCGCTCCAGCCTCAAGACCTGGCTGCTGACCATAGTCGCCAACACTGCCCGCAGCCGCCTCAAGCAGAGCCGCCGCGAGGTGCTGCTCGATGACCTGCCGGCCCCCCACGGCAGTATCGAAGAGTCCCGTTTTGCCGAGGACGGGCACTGGGCCGCCATCGTTCCCGCCTGGCACCAGGACTCGCCCGAGGCCCTGCTCGCCGAGGATGAACTGCGCCAATGCCTGGAAAAGACCCTGCTGAGCCTCTCGGAGATGCAGCGCAGCGTGGTGCTGCTGCGCGAGCGCCAGGGACTGGAACTGGAGGAGATCTGTAATTTACTGGAGGTCTCGCTCTCCAATGTCCGGGTGCTGTTGCACCGGGGAAGATTGAAGCTGTTCGCCACGCTGGAGCATTTCGAGGAGACAGGCCAATGCTGAGCTGCAAGGAGCTGGTTGCCCGTTCCAGTGGCCTTCTCGACGGTGAATTGAGCTTCCGCGAGCGCATGGCCATGCGCCGCCACCTGATGCTCTGCCGCAACTGCCGGCGCTTCATCAAGCAGATGAAGCTGACCCAGGCCGTGGTCCGTCTCCTGCCCGAGAGCCAGGAGGGCGAGCTGGACGACCTGGCGGCGCACCTGGCGCAGCAACGCCGGGACCTCCTCTAGCCAGCGACTCGAGTATCGCGTAGTCGCGAATCGGGGTTTTCGCAACCCGCTTTTTTCACGCCTCATCCTTGCGCCGGAATCGCTGAAAAACGCTGAAAGCCCCGTTCCAGAGCGGCTCATTGCTTATAAGAAATCGAAGTAAAAAAGTTCCGTTGTCACAAAATATTTATATAGGAGCAACCGGCCTGAAATAACCCGCCGCCAAGATTCCCCACCAGCACCGACGAGCCCTCCGCTCGAGTGTTTTCTAACGCTAAAGACCAATAGGGGAATTCTTCGATGATCCGTAAGCACTTCGCCGGTTTTGCCGCCAGCGCCATGGCCCTGGCCATTTCCGCCCAGGCTTTCGCAGGTACCGTTACCACTGACGGCGCCGACATCGTCATCAAGACCAAAGGCGGCCTTGAAGTTGGCACTACCGACAAGGCCTTCAGCTTCAAGCTGGGTGGCCGCCTGCAGGCTGACTACAGCCGTTTCGACGGTTTCTACACCGTCAACGGCGACACCGCTGACGCCGGCTACTTCCGCCGCGCCTTCCTGGAAATCGGTGGTATCGCCTTCACCGACTGGGCATACCAGGTCAACTACGACTTCTCCCACAACGCCGGTGGCGACAACCGCGGCGGCAGCAACGGCGACTCCAACGGTGACGGTTACTTCGACGAAGCGTCCATCTCCTACATCGGTTTCCAGCCGGTTGTGATCAAGATGGGCCGTTTCGACCCCGACTTCGGCCTGGAAAAGGCCACCAGCTCCAAGTGGGTGACCGCCCAGGAGCGTACCGCCGCCTATGACCTTGCCGACTATGTCAACTCCCACAACGGTGGCATGGGCGTCCAGGTGTCCGGCAACTTCGGCGCATCCCTCTACGGCTCGGCCGGCATCATGGCCAACGACGCCACCAACCAGGACGAGGACGGCGACAGCGTCAAGCAGTACAACCTGCGTGGTGTCTTCGCTCCCATGCACGAAGCCGGCAACGTCCTGCACCTCGGCGTCAACTACGCCGCGCGTGACCTGCAGGACACCGCCTTCGACGGCCGTATCCGCAGCCGCCTGGGCATGCGTGGCGTGAGCACCGACGGTGGCCAGGACGCCGGCAACAACGGCAACCGCCTGGTCCTGGCCGGTGCCAACAACACCCCGGTCGGCGCGTTCGACAACGACAGCACCTGGGGCCTGGAAGCCGCCTTCGCCGCCGGTCCGTTCTCCATCCAGAGCGAATACCTGAAGCGCGAAGTGGAAGCCAAGGCTGCCAACCGCGAAGACATCGAGGCCGATGGCTACTACGTCCAGCTGGCCTACACCCTGACCGGCGAAGCCCGTGACTACAAGCTCGGCAAGTTCGACAAGATCAAGCCGGCCAACAAGGGCCTCGGTGCCTGGGAAGTGTTCTACCGCTACGACGACATCAGCGCCGAAGACGACAACGGCGCCTTCGCCAACATCGATGACGTCGAAGCCAAGGTGCACAACGTCGGTGTGAACTGGTACGCCAACGAAGCGGTCAAGATCGGCGGTTACTACGTCAAGACCAAGGTCGACAACGCCACCAACGCCGTTGGCGACGACGATGGCGACGGCTTTGTCGTCCGCGCCCAGTACGTGTTCTAAGCACGCGACCTCGTTGTTCCTTTGATTTGAGCCCCGCCATCCGGCGGGGCTTTTTTGTGCGTCCGGCTCAGAGGCTCAAGCAGGATGGGCGGCACATTCGTCTGCCGGGCAGCGCGTCGCAGAGCGGCTAACCTTGTTCAGGCTGTACTGCCGAAGTGCCAGTCCACCCGCCTGCAAGCCCCTGGAGGGCGCCATGTTCAAAGCCATACTCGCCATCATCGTCATCGCGATACTCGGCGTGCTGGGGTACGCCGCGATCAGCCCCGACCATTTCCGCATCGAACGCTCGACCACCATCGCGGCGCCACCGGAAAAGGTTTTCCCGTTGATCAACGACCTGAGCAAATGGACGGCATGGTCGCCGTGGGAAAAGCTCGACCCGGCGCTGAAACGCAGTTACAGCGGCCCCAAGGAAGGGGTCGGTGCGGCCTACTCATGGAAGGGCAACAACGAAGTGGGCACCGGGCGGATGCAGATCACCCAGAGCGAGCCGGTTTCGCGGGTGGAGATCAAGCTGGACTTCGAACTGCCCTTCGAAGCCCACAACACGGCCGAATTCACCCTGCAGCCGCATAACGGCAATGGCACCCAGGTCACCTGGGCGATGTACGGTCCTTCGCCTTATACCCACCGGCTGATGCAGGTGTTCTTCAACATGGATGACATGGTCGGCGGCAAGTTCGACCAGGGCCTGATCAACCTCAAGGCCGCTGCCGAGAAATAGCCCGCAGACCGCCCGGCCCCTCGTCGGGCCGGGTGGGGCCGAAGGGCTATCCTTCAACCCTCGACCGAACCCTTGTAGGGGCGAATTCATTCGCCAAGGGGCGCGAAGCGGCCCCAACCGATCTACGAGGGCAGACCTGCGGTCTGCTTGGCGAATGAATTCGCCCCTACAACAGTGGTCAGCTTTCAAGAAGAACGGAATTTTCCTGCGGCCCTGTCGATTCCCGGCGCCGCCGAACGACCAATGGGTGTCAGTAGCCCGCAGCCACCCGAGGAACCCGCCATGAAATACCTGTGCCTGATCTATATCGAGGAAGCCAAACTCGCCAGCCTGACCGATGCCGACTACCAGGCCATCGCCGGCGAATGCCTGGACTACACCGAGCAGCTCACCGCCAGCGGTCACTACCTGGCGTCCAATGCCCTGGAGTCGGTGCGCACCGCCACTACCCTGCGCATGCAGGGCGGGCGCGTCTCCATGACCGACGGCCCCTTCGCGGAGACCAAGGAGCAGCTCGGCGGCTTCTACCTGATCGAGGCCCGCGACCTCAACGAAGCCATCCAGATCGCTTCGAAGATTCCGCCGGGACGCCTGGGCTGCATCGAGGTGCGCCCGGTCCGCGAACCCGAGGTACGGCCGAGCATCCAACCCCTCGGAGCGGCCTCCTGACCGGGCGCAAGCGCTGATGGATGAGGTCGAACTGCACCAGCGGGTCGAGGCGATCTATCGCAGCGACTCGCGGCGGGTGCTCGCCACCCTGATCCGCCTGCTGGGGGATTTCGACCTGGCCGAGGAAGCCCTGCACGACGCTTTCAGCGCCGCCGTGCAGCAGTGGCCGCGGGATGGCGTTCCGGCCAACCCGCGGGCCTGGCTGGTGTCGGCGGGGCGCTTCAAGGCCATCGACAGCCTGCGCCGCCGCGCCCGCTTCGACGCTTCCAAGTGCCATCTGGTGGCGGACCTGGAAGAGGCTGCCAGCGCCTTCGAGGAGGGCGAGGATGTGGAGGACGACCGTCTGCGGCTGATCTTCACCTGCTGCCACCCGGCGCTGACCGCCGACGCCCAGGTGCCCCTGACCCTGCGCGAGGTCTGCGACCTCACGACCGAGGAAATAGCCCGCGCCTTTCTCTGCAGCCCGTCCACCATCGCCCAGCGCATCGTCCGCGCCAAGGCGAAGATCCGCGATGCACGCATCCCCTACCAGGTGCCGGCCCTTGCCGAGCTGCCGGAGCGGCTGGACAACGTCCTGCGGGTCATCTACCTGGTATTCAACGAGGGCTACTCCGCCTCCTCCGGCGATTCCCTGACCCGCACCGACCTTTCCGCCGAGGCCATCCGCCTCGCCCGCCTGCTCTTCGAACTCCTGCCGGACCCGGAAGTCATGGGCCTGCTGGCGCTGATGCTGCTGCACGATTCGCGCCGTGCCGCCCGCGCCAGCGCCGATGGCGAGCTGATCCTGCTGGACGACCAGGACCGCTCCCTCTGGGATCGTACGCAGATCGCCGAAGGCCTCGCCCTGGTGAGCCAGGCCCTGGCCAGCCGGCGTGTCGGCGTCTACCTGCTGCAGGCCGCCATTGCCGCCGTGCATGCCCAGGCGCCGGATTCGGCGCGTACCGACTGGGGACAGATCGTCGGCCTCTATGACGTGCTGCAGCGTTTGCTGCAGTCGCCGGGGGTGGCCCTCAACCGCGCCGTGGCCATCGCCATGCGCGACGGACCCGAAGCGGGATTGCTGGAAGTGGAAGCCTTGCTGGAGACCGGTGAGTTGGCCGACTACCACCTGGCCCATGCCGCCCGCGCCGACCTGTGCCGCCGCCTCGGGCGCAAGGAGGAGGCACGGGCGGCCTATCGCAGCGCCCTGGCGCTGGTGCGCCAGGAGCCCGAACGACGCTTCATCGAGAAACGCCTGAACGAACTGGAGACCTGACACCGCCGCTCGTCGTTCGCGGCAAGGGCGATGTCGAAACCGGACCCCCGTCCACGACCAGGGATGAACCCCACCGGCCCCGCGCCGGCGGAACCCCTTCCCGGAAACCAAGGAGATGCACCATGAGCAGCGAAACCCTCAAGGCCACCGCCGAACTGGAAGTGCACGAAGTCTTCAACCAGTGGCTCAAGGCCGCCCGCGCCAAGGACGTGGACAGCATCCTCGCCTGCTATGCCGACGACGTGATCGCCTACGACGCCATCCTCAAGCTGCAGTTCAAGGGGCTCCAGGAGTACGGCCCGCACTGGCGCTACTGCATGGAAATGTGCGGCGGCGACGGCATCTTCGAGCCGGCCGAGCCGAGCATCCACGCTGATGCCAACCTGGCCTTCCTCCACTGTCTCGTGCGCTGCGGCGGCGAGCAGGATGGCGAGGTGAAGACCAGCTGGATGCGCGGCACCCAGTGCTATGTCAGGCGCGGCGGGCAGTGGAAGATCATCCACGAGCACTTCTCCGCGCCGTTCGATATGGAAAGCGGCAACGCCCTGTTCGACCTGCAGCCCTGAACGCTCCTTTCCTTCCGGGAGCAGGGTAGGGTGCGCCATGTGTTCAGCCGGGATACATGGGTAACGCCTGTCGGGGGACATGGGTAACGGGTGGATGGTCATGTTGTCCGCTGCCTCAGGTCGACCTGGCGGATGGTTCGGTG